>NZ_CAXTBM010000014.1:0-103121 GCF_964242765.1 uncultured Hymenobacter sp. | reverse complement strand
CAGCCGAAGCATCTCGCGTGCTGGTGTAGTGGTGCTAGATGAGTTTACCACACGAGCGAGATGCTTCGGCTGCGCTCAGCATGACGTTTTTTTTAATCTCATTCTAGTCATGGCGTAACTATGAAATGGTAGGTGCCTGACCCAACTTGGACGCGGGTTTTGCCTTTGTCGAATCCTAAGCTGGTCAGTTCTTTGTGCTGATGGAGTTGCTGGCCGCTTTCCGTGATGGTGGACGACGCCGTGGCCGGCAAATGGATGGTGGCGGTGGTATTGGCCGGAATAGTCACCTTCAACTCGAAGCTGGTACCCGTCTTTTTCCACTCGTTGGCAATCAGTCCGTAAGGCGAATGGTGGCTTGCTTTGGCGGACGTCACGTCGCCGACTGGTTCTGGCCGGATGTCGATTTTGTTGAACGCCACCGCATCTTCGGCCGGCCGAATGCCCGCCAGCCCGCCGTAGAACCACTCCATCAGATGCCCCAGCATGAAGTGGTTGTTGGATACTGAGGGCAGCGCCGCCCACGATTCGGTGAGGGCGGTGGCGCCTTTGGCTAGTTGGTAGCCGTAGCCGGGCACATCGGCGCGGTTATTCATCTCGAAAATAACGTCGGAGCGGCCTTCGTCGTCGAGCACTTTCAGCAGGTAACGGTAGCCAATGTCACCGGCCGTCAGGCTGTTGTTGCGGCTTCTGATGTCTAACACAATGTTTTCCACCACGGCAGCTTTGTCAGCGGATTCTGCCAAGCCCATGTATACTGCCATGGCGTTGGCCGCTTGGCTGCCGGTGGCGTACTGCTTGGTGTCTTTGTTGAAGAACTTCGCGTTGAAAGCAGCCCGTACTTCGGCAGCTAGCTGCTTGTAGCCAGCGGCATCTTCGGGTTTACCTAGTAGCCGCGCAATGTTGGCCAGAATGGTGAGGTCGTAGTAGTAGGTGGCCGTGCCGGTTACGCCCATTGGAGTTTGCTGCGATACGCCAGGCGGCTTGGGGCCCAGGTCGTACCAGTCGCCGAGGCCTTGGCTCAGGATGTGGTTTTGAGCTTTGGTGCCGAGGTAGGCTATGTAGCGCTGCATCATGGGATAGCTCGCGCGCAGTACCTGCTCATCGCCGTACCACTGGTACACGTACCAGGGCAGAATAATGCTGCTGCTGCCCCACTCCGGCGAGTCGCGGAACATGTCGCCGCCCCACTCAAACTTCACGTACTCGGGCGCAATTTCCGGAATCAGTCCCTCCGGCGTCTGCGACACCCGCAGGTCTTCGATAACCTTGCGGCAGAGCGAGGCAATGTCGTAGTTGTAGCGCACCGACGAGCCCATGAGGTGGGTTTCTTCCTGCCACCCCAGTTTTTCGCGGTGCGGGCAATCCGTGAATACGCTGGCCATATTGCTCTTGATAGACCAGTCAATCAGGGAGTTGGTACGATTAAACAAGTCGTTGGAGCAGCTGAACTCACCTACCCGAGGTGCCGCGTTGCGCGTGTGCAAGGCGGTTAGGGCCAACACCACGGGCCGGTTGTTGGGATTTGCTTCTCCCTTGGGCACGCCGCATTCCACCTGCGCGTAGCGGAAGCCGTAGTAGCTGAAGCGCGGCCGCCAGATTTCCACGCCTTTGCCTTTCAGCACGTAGGTGAAATAGTAAGGGCCGCCGCTGTTCTTTTGCGTTACGGCGTTGTCGTCTTTCAGCAATTCGGCAGGCAGAATCCGCACCGTGTCACCGGCTTGGCCTTGCACTTGCAGCTCTATGATGCCTGAGGCATTCTGGCCGAAGTCGTACACCCACTTGTTGGCGGGTAGCGGCGTGATTTTCTGAGTTGCAAACGTTTCGTGTACTTTCAGCGGCTCGGCCATTTGCGAGGCTAGCTCGGGCGGCCCGCTTACTTGCAGGGCCGGTTTCCAGGCCTGGGCGTTGAAGCGCGGCGTGTCCCAGCCGGGCTGCTCTAGCGTGGCGTTGTAGTCCTCGCCCCCGTAAATGCTGCTGAAGGTTATGGGGCCAGTTGACGTTTTCCAGGTGGCGTTGCTCAGTACATTATCGGTGCTGCCGTCCTGGTAGTCGAGCACCACGCGGCACAGCATTTTCGGGTAGCCGAAGGCGGTTTTGAGCTTGCGGAACCTGCCCTTTACCGGGGGCACGTAGTAGAAGCCGTTGCCTAGCATCACACCCACGGTATTGGTTCCTTTGCGGAGTTGCTCGGTTGCGTCGAATGTGACGTACTGGGCGTGCTTGTCGTACTTGGTCCAAGCGGGGTCCAGGAAATGGTTGCCCACTTTCTGCCCGTTCAGGTGCAGCTCAAACTGCCCGAGGCCACAGATAAAAACCGTGGCGCGTTGCAGTTTCTTTTGAACCGTGAAATCTTTGCGCAGCAGCGGCAGCACGTTGTTGCCGACCAACACGTCTTTCTTGCCGTCGGTCGGCAGTACGTTGACGTGTTCATCGGGTAGTTTCTCGTACGCAATCCACTGGGCGCCCTGCCAGTCGGCGGCAGTCAGCAAACCCATCTGCCACCGCGCCGGCCCCGACCAAGTCGAAGCCCGTTGCGCCTGGTCCCAGACCATCACCTTCCAGTAATAGGTTTTGGTGGCCTTGAGCGGAGCGCCAGCGTAGGTAACCTGAATGGAGGCGTTAGACGTTACTTTCTGCGAGTCCCAAATGTTGCCAACGTTGTTGCGGAGTTGCTTTTCGTTGTCGGCTACTAGCAGTCGGTAGGCGGTTTGCTTGGTTGCGCGCTGGTCGGAAGTCAACTCCCAGCTAAAAATGGGGGCGGAGCGCTGCACACCGCAAGGGTTGGGCTGGTACTCACACTTCAAGTTGCTGACGGCCAACTGCTGCGCCGAAACCCAGGAGCAAAGGAACACGAAAACCAGAAGCACGCATACCGTGCGGGAGATAAAGCACCAGCATGTTGAAAAAGATTGCTGCATTACTTTTTCGGTTGCTGAACAAAAGTCATTGGGCGGGTAGTGGCAGTCGCAGGCGTTCTGTTTCGGTTCCTATGCCAAGTCTTTGAAAGGCTGTTCAAGCCAACTTCGGCAGACGTAACGGAGGTATGTACAAATTTAAATTCTCTGTTGCTGCGCCTGTACTGGCCTTTAGCATCTTGTTGTAGGATGTTAGCAGAGATACTCCAGCTTAGCCGTCTTACCTGCCTAACATCTTACAGAGAGGCTAGCGCAAGGCTGGCAGGACACCGGCCGCAAACCAAACCACCGGATGAGATACCGCAGCGCGCAGTACTTCATCCGGTGGCCGGACCTTTGCAGTGAATCAAAACAAAGCAGGACAAGCTACGCTTCGCCCCGCCTGGCTTATTGTATTACGCGCAACTCGTATTGCGGCTCCTCATCAGGAGAACCTGCTATGCGGAAGGCTCCTACGCGGCTCGGCCCGTAGCCCAGGTTTACTTTCACCCATTCGTCGTGGGCGGGCAGCATGCCAATGATTTCGCGGCGCAGCAGAACCAGGTCGTCGCGGAGGTTCTCTAGCTGATGCTGTACTTCGTCGGGGTGCTGATCGTAGCTGCCAGTAGGGGGGCGCTGCTCGAATCCGTTGGCCGATGTTGTTTCTTGGGCGTTGGTCGCGGATAGATTGGCCGCTTCAATTTTCGCTCTTTCCAGCTCTTTTTCGGCGGCCAGGTAGGAGGCTATTTTGTCTTCGAGGGGTTGCAGAGCCGGATCAAGGTAATTCAGGTTGCTGGACATAGGGAGCGAGAAGAAATAGTGGAGTCTGAAACCCACAACGCAGCCCGGCCGTGGAAGGATGCGTACTAGGGCAGTGAAATGGGGAGGTTGTGGGGCAATGAACTTATGCAAAGACGCTAGCAGAACGTCGAACTCACCCCTCTATCACCTCCCTGGTTCGTTACTTCGCTGCCACCCAAATTCATCACTGCCTAACTTGCAGCGCGACTTTAGTTGTCGCTTTTTTGATTTACACTGGTTTATGTCCACTTCCCAAACTTCGGCGCCCGATCCGCTGGGTCACGCCCTACTCGATTACCAACAGGGCCAACAGGATGCTACGCTTACGGTTTTCAGCAACGTAGCCGAGGAAGAGCCGCTGCCGGCCAGCTATTTTTTTCGCAGTTTGTGGGAGATGCCCGAACTGGAACGCCAAGCCCTGGAAGAATGCCGGGGTCGGGTGCTCGACTTGGGGGGCGGGGCCGGCTGCCACGCCCTGGAATTGCAAAGCCGGGGTTTCGATGTGAAATCCGTGGATGTATCGGAAGGGGCCGTGCGGGTGATGCAGGCCCGCGGGGTGCGCGAAGTAGCGCGCCACAATATTTTCGAGCTAACGCATGAGTCGGGCAAGTACGATACGCTGCTCATGCTCATGAACGGCCTGGGGCTGGTCGGTACCCTCGACGGCCTCAAACGGTTTCTGGAGTACGCGCCGACGTTGTTAGCGCCCGGCGGCCAGATTTTGGCTACCTCTTCCGATATCAGCTACCTCTACGAAGACGAGGACGGCGCCCTCGTATTCGACCTGAATGGCCCGTACTACGGCGAAGTGGAATACACGATGAACTACGGCGACCAGACGGGCCATCAATTCAACTGGCTGTTTGCCGACGCCAGCCTCGTGCAGGATTATGCTCAGGAAGCCGGCTACGAGGTGGAATTTCTGGGCGAGGACGAGCAGCAACAGTACCTTGTGCGCCTCACTTACCAGGGCTGATTATCGATGCCCGGCGCTTGCTTGGGCATTGCTGGTTCGTGCCTGTTTTCTGCAAAGGCTTCGGTCAGTAAAGACCATATTCTGAAGAAGAAAAGCCTCTTGTGCTTATAGCCTATACTGCGCTGAGAACAACTAGCTCCTGTCAAGGAGCCTTCAATCAACCACACGACAACCAACACTCAACCTTATGTCTTACGAAAAGACGTTCACGGTACGCTGGGCCGACTTGGACCCCAACAAGCACATGCGCCACTCGGCCTACACCGATTATGCCGCCCAAGTACGCCTTGAGTATCTAGCGGATCAAGGCTTCTCGATGGAGAAGTTCACTCAGTTGAACATTGGCCCCATTTTGTTTCGGGAGGACACCCGCTTCCTGAAAGAAATTGGCATGAGCGAAACGATTCGGGTGACGGCCGAGCTAGCGGGCATCAGTGCCGACGGCTCCCGGTGGCGCATCATCCATACCATCTACAAAGCCGATGGGCGCGAAGCCGCCACCGTAACCGTAGACGGCGCCTGGCTTGATTTGAACTTGCGCAAACTAACCGTGCCGTCCACTGAACTCATGGACGCCTTCACCGACTTCCCCCGCCACACCAGCTACGCCGACATCGTGCGGGAGCGGAAAGAATAAAACAACAACGGCTGAGGGCAACGAAGTAGGTGGTTTTACGAGCAACTTACTTTGTTGCTTTCTGCACCGCTCTGGAAATTCGCTCGACTTGGCGCTGGTGATGCAGGATGTGGTCGAGCATGAAGTCCAGGGTTTGGTAGATGGTAAGCATGCCGGAGCGCGGATGCTTGAAAATGGCGTGACTCAGCAGCTTATCGGGGTATTCGCTGAGAATCTGCTCTAGATGGCGACGCACCGCGTCCCACTCCTGCCGGAGCTGAGACAGGGGCGGGACTTGATCTGGAGTAAGCTCCTTGAGCCTGGCCGGGGCCTTGAACTTGAAACCCGGCACGCGCAGCAGTACGCGCAACAACAGCGACTTTAGGTGGTGGCTTAGCCCAGCTTTCTGCAACTCTGCGCTACTACGCAGCTTTTTATCGATGTATTGATTGATGCCGGTTTCGGATACCAACAAATGATGCACCACCTGCGCCGCCGACCATTGGCCCGGGGCGGGAACCTGATGCGCCTGCTCCCCAAGTGCTTCGGCAGCCTCAAAGAGCTGATTGGTGGCGTGTTCCAACTGCTCGAAACGAAGATGCAAACGGTGGTTCATGAGGGGAGGGTGGAAGTGGCGTAGCTTTAAACAAAAGGTACGCAAAATAGCTGCTGCCAGCCGAGCTTGCGTGCCGGAGCTCCTGGATTTAGGGTGTCGTATCCTTTCATACTTATTCAAACGCCTTCCACTGTTGCGCACTCCGGAATTCACACGCCAGGCAGGTAATGCCAAAGCACTAGCCGGCAAACGCCCAGCTAACGCGCTTGTGTTGAGTGCTTTCGAGCAGCCGTGGCCGGTGGCGGTGCGGGTAGTGGTGGTCGTGGCGCTGTATGGCGGTTACTTTCTGCTGGGTGGTGGCTTACAAGGCGAGCGAATGCCTTACGATGCGGGCCACTATTGGGAGCTAGCTGTAGGCTTTCAGGGCCAGCATCACTCGTTTTCGTTGCTGAATTTCCAGGACCCCACCCGTGGGTATTTAACTGCTCTCGTTCAGTTTCCGGCGCTAATCGTGCGTTATCTGACCAATTGCACCATGCCCACGGCAGCCAAAGTATCGGGCACGGGCTGGGCGGCATTCCTTTTCGCTTTCCTGATTCCTGAGCTATGGCAAAGCCTTGCAGGCCAGCGCGTGAGGGGCGGCCGCTGGTTGATATTGGTGCTTCTCGGCTTTGGGTTTTGGCGTGACCATTTTAGTTTCACGGCCTCCGATGTACCCGCATTGGCGCTGCTGCTGCTGGCGCTCTGGGCCGTCAGCCGCTTACAGGTAGGCTGGTGGCTGGTGGCCGGGTTAAGCTTGGCCGCCGCAACTAATTGCCGCCCTATGTACCTGGCAGCGGTGCCGGCGGCCTTGTTGCTAGCTGCCTGGTGGAGTCGGCGGCACACCCGCTCTTGGCTGCGCTGGTTGGCGTTGCTACTAGGTGCCGCCGTGGCAATGGGGCCGCAAGTGGCCATCAACCGCCTGCATTTCAAGAGCAATAGCCCATTGGTTGCAGCCCAGGTATCCAGCGTTCAGCACGTGCCGCTTTACCTCAAACAGCTCACCTGGGGTACCCGCGTACTGCGCTACGATACCGATCTGCGCCAGCGCCTGATCTACGCCGATTCGGCAGGTTTGGCAGTGCTACGCCGCGAAGGAATACCTGAATACACCTCCTACCGGCAGTTTTTCGGTGTCGTCGCGAGACACCCCCTCGACTATAGTTGGCGCTACGTCCGGCACTTCTTCAACGGGCTAGATGTGTTGCAGCCCTCGCTTTATTTGCTGCGCGATTATGGCTCGGAGCGGCCGTGGCTGCAACTGCTCAACTACAGCACACTAGGTCTGGGACTGGGCGTATGGCTGTCGGCTCCGCTTGGGCGTTGGTTCCGGCGGCCTCGGGCTTGGGCGCTTCTAGCCTTACTCTTGCCCTGCCTTATTGCCGTCCCGATGGCCATGGAAGGCCGCTTTTTACTGCCGCTTCACTTACTGCTGCTCACAATTACCTCCTTCCTGTTCAAGCCACAGCGCGTCAAGCATTGGCTGCAAGGCCAGCCACTACGCGCGCTTGTTCTGGTGCTGGTGGTAGCCTTATGGCTCGGAGGATGTTTTTGGCTGTCGTCATCTACCACTCGTACCCTGGTGCCGGATCGGGGCAAATCGTTGGTTGACGATTGAGGCCGCAACACGGGAAATTCGCAGCTTAACAGGCTCTGTTGGGCCAGAATCCGAAGGAGAAGTAGAGCGGGGGTGTCCGTTCCCTTTATTTGCTACTTCAACTGGCTCGTCGCTTTTGAAACCCAATTTGTCTTTGTTACACGCTGCTTCTCCCCCAACTGCCGGGCACTCGTTTCGTGCTTACCGGTTTCAAGTGCTGATAATTTTGATTGTCTATCTGGTCTACCTGCCTTTTTCAGGATATGCCCGAATGTATTATGATGCTATAGACTACTGGTTTATCTCCATCTATTTCCATCACAAAGGGACTGTTTCCTTCCTGAACTATCATAATAGTTTGCGGGGCTATCTGTTTCCCCTGTTGCTGTTTCCTTTCCGAGTAATCCAATTTTACACGGACGTGCCGCCCATAGTATTTGGGCGGGTGCTAGGGGCCGTGTCGGCGGCATTGGGCTTTGGCTGGTTGGCGCCCGCACTTTGGCAAGTGGTGCAAGGCAAGGCCGAAGTGCTGCACTGGCCCCGGCGGCTAGCGTTTGCAGCACTGGGCTTCGCGTTCTGGCGCGACTACTTCAACTTTACGCTCTCCGATTTTCCGGCTCTTTGGCTGTTAGGTCTAGGCTTGCTATTCCTGCACCGACCCCAGAAGCTAAGTTGGGTTGTGGCCGCCGGAGCATGCATGGCGGCGGCCTACAATATTCGCCCGAGCTACAGCATTGCGGCCCCGTTTTTTCTGGCAATCCAATTGCTGGCCCCCTCTGTTAATTTCCAACGACGTCTAATGGGCTTAGCGGCACTGATGCTGGGGGCAGCACTAATAATGGCTCCGCAGTGGGCAATCAACCGCCATCAGTTCGGGCAGAATACTCCTGTAGTGCTGTCGTATATCAAAGCGCTGAAAACCAACAACCTCTACCGCGAGAAGATGAAGTGGGGCCTGCTGCACCAGAAACTCGAAACCACACTCGACCGCAGCTACCCCGACCAGATGATGGTTTTCCGCGACGTAGCTGGCGAGGAATTAGTGCGCAATGAGCATATCACATGGTTGGATTCTTACGCCGATTATTTCCAACTGGTGATGCGCCATCCGCTCACCTTCACCGGCATATATGCCCGCCGCCTCTTCAACGGCCTCGATATCCAGTACCCTACGCCCTATATCCGCAACATTTATGTGTCGACCCTGGGGCTAGCTTGGCTGAACTACACTGTATGGTTCGGGGCCGGCCTGATGCTTTTGCGCACTAAGGTTCGCACTTGGTCTGTACGCCAATGGCTGGTGCTGGCGGCGCTGCTGGTGCCATGCCTGCCTATGCTGCCCATGAGCATGGAGTGCCGCTTTCTGTTGCCTCTGCATCTGTTGCTTTGTGCAATGGTATGCTTTGGCTGGCCGTCCTCTTGGCGTTCCGCAGCAGTTGGCCGGGGCAAACTACTGGCCGTAAGTGCCGCCTATGTGGTGTTTGTCGCGCTGTGCTTTTATGCTTCCGCCGCCGCGCAAGCTTCTTTGGAATTTGGCGCTAGGTCGCTGTGGTAGAAGGTACCGCAAGATTGCCAAATCTTAAAGCCGATTCATGAAAAAGCCCCGCTGGCAGATGCCAGCGGGGCTTTTACTGTTCCTAAAGCTCGTGATTTAAGCTTTCTGATACGTTACTTCCTTCACCGCCTGTACCGTGCGCGCTACGTTAGGCAGTGAAGCTTCGATGAGGGTCGGCGCGTAGGGCAGGGGCACGTCCATGCAGGTTACGCGAACTACGGGGGCGTCCATGTAGTCGAAGGCGCGGCGCTGCACGATGTAGGCCAGCTCGGAGCTGATGCTAGCCAGCGGCCAAGCTTCTTCTACCACCACCATACGGTTGGTTTTCTTCACCGAGGCTATCAGCGTATCGTAGTCGATAGGGCGTACGGAACGCAGGTCGATTACTTCGGCTTCGATGCCGTCCTTGGCTAGCTCGTCGGCGGCAGCCAGGGCTATTTTCATCATCTTGCCGAAGCTCACCAGCGTAACTGATTTGCCTTCCCGTACCACATTGGCTTTGCCGATTTCCAGCAAGTATTCTTCTTCGGGCACCTCGCCCTTGTCGCCGTACATTTGCTCCGACTCCATGAAAATCACTGGATCTGGGTCCCGAATGGCGCTTTTCAGCAAACCTTTGGCATCGTAAGGGTTCGAGGGAACCACCACTTTCAGGCCGGGAGTGTTGGCGAACCAGTTCTCGAAGTTCTGCGAGTGCTGCGAGGAAAGCATACCGGCGCTGCCCGTTGGGCCACGGAACACGATGGGGCAAGAGTACTGCCCACCCGACATCGAATAAATCTTCGCTGCCGAGTTGATAACTTGGTCGATGGCCACCAAAGAGAAGTTGAAGGTCATGAACTCGATAACCGGAATCAGGCCGTTGACGGCGGCGCCTACGCCGATACCGGCAAAGCCCAACTCGGCAATCGGCGTGTCAATTACACGCTCCGGGCCGAATTCATCGAGCATGCCCTGGCTTACTTTGTAGGCCCCGTTGTACTCGGCTACTTCTTCGCCCATTAGAAACACGCGCGGGTCGCGCCGCATTTCTTCAGATAGCGCTTCACGCAGGGCTTCCCGGAATTGAATGGTCCGCATAGATGTCAGTTAGCAGAAAGTCGAAAAGTTGAAAACAACAAAAAACCGGCCCGAGCCGGCGCGTAAAGCTACGACGAGCAGCCCGGTTGGGCAAATGAGACCACTGGTTGGTATGCTTCTAGATCATTTTAAGGGCTAGTTCAACAGTATCTGCATTGAGTTTGATTGCCCAACCACTTTCAAAGTAGAATAGCAGATCATAAGTTAACTCAGCATCCTGAGTTAGACAGAAGCTGTCAAAATTGTCTCTTTCGTCTTGCGGAAGCCACCCAACTTCCGCAAGACAAGCATCATCGGGGAAAGTATACTCACTATCTCTTTCTCTGATCCGCAAAAAAGAAACACCTAAAAAAATTAGCCCAAGTGAGGAAATGGTTACGTTCTGAGCCCACTCTCCCTCAGATTTCCTCCATTCTAAAGTGGCTTTAGCAACGCTCGGTTCAAAAAGGAACTTGTCAAACGTGAAATCGTTGTGCAAGTCAGCATAGCCACCATCAGCCCATTCTAAATCAATATTTTGACCACCAATTGCGAAGTTTATAAGTTGCATAAAACTGGCAATCCTACCGCAACACCTCCAGAAACGTCTTGCTACGGGCCATGTCCATGAACTCCAGGTCCTCGACGGCGCGCTGAGCGAACTTGCGGTCTAGCTGCACAGCGCGGCGCAGGTTTTCGCCCATTTGGGCTTCGTCTTTCTGGCGAGCTGCCACTACGGCCAAGCAGTAATAGGCTAGCGGGTCGTTGGGCTTCAGTTTTAGCGCTTCTTCGTATATGTTGTGGGCGCCCGCATAATTGCTTTTCAGCATGAAAATGAGCGCCCGATTCATCGTGTTCTGGTAGCTTTTCGAGCTGTAGCTGAGGCTGCCTATGGCGTCATCGAGCTGGCCGATTTCGATTTCCAGGGCGGCCTTGTCGGCAAAAATCTTGTCCAGCACCGGCCGCGGTCCGCCGAGCTTGATGGCGTAATCGTAGTTCTGGAGGGCTTCCAGCTTGTCGCCGGCGCGGTGGTAGGCGGTGGCCACCCGGTAGAACATGGTGGCCGTAGGGTTGCGGTGGGCGGCCAGCGTGAAGTTGACGCCCGCGCGGCGCAGATAGGCCCGCTGCACTTTTTCGCTCACCTCTTTTTCGGAGCGCTGGAGCAGCACCACGGCTAAGTTGTGGTAGGCTTCCCAGCGGCCCGTGGCAGCCACCGAGGTTTCATAAATGCGCTGTTTTTCGGCCAGCAGCGGCGTGAGCGTGGCGGAGTAGCGCAGTTCCTCGGGCGTCAGCACATCCACTTCCGCCTGCTTTTCCACTATCTTTTTCGAGAGCAGATAAATCTCGGAGTCATAGCGCTTGGGGGCCGTGTATTGCACGGCCACCGTCCCGAAGCGCAACACCGGGTAGATGTATTGCTCCAGGTAATCGAAGTAGGTGAGCTTATGCAAACTCTTTTCCTTCTGGGCGTAGGTGCCGGGCGTATCGTTGACAAGCAACAGCACCGAATCAACCTGCTGCGGCTTCAGCGCCGACTGCTGCACCTTGCTCAGAAACAAGTCCCAACGACGATGGTAAGCCTCGGTTTCAAAGTCGATTTCGTTGACTTTGTTGAGGTAGGAATCGGTATCGACGCGCTTTTTGTAGTAGCGCAGCAGGGCCTGCACGCGCTTGTCGGCCAGGCGGGCGTCGCGGGTGTCAATGGAATCGGGAGAGTGGCCCGCTACTATCATCACCTTGTCGGTGTGCTGGTTGGCCTCGATGAAGTCTTCCAGCGCGGCCACGTTGGTGCCTAAGTAGTTACGGATTTCCGACTTGCCGTTGTCGAAAAAGAAAGGCAGCACGCGGGTGCCGCCCATGTTGTTTTCGGCGGTTTCGGCGAGCAAGGTAATGGCCGTGTCCTGCCGCACAACTAGTTGCCCGGTGCTCACAATCCCGCGGGCCACGCGGGTTTCCTTGCCTTTGAGTTGCTTGCCGTTGGGTTTTAGCTCGCGCACTTCGGCCTGCGCCAGTAGTTCGCCGGGGCTTTTGTTGGGGGTGTAAGGAAAGGAAACCTGCTTTCTGATAACCAGCAGATCCTTCCGAACCTCGTCGTAGGTGTACTCGCCCGACCGGAACGAGAGGCGCCCCAGCGTGTCTTCGCGCAGGCCATTGTCGTAGCGGTAGCGCAGATTCAAGTCGAAGGCGGCGCCTTTCTTTAAGTGCTTGACGGGTACTCGGGCCGTTACCTCGAAAAGCACGTTTTCACCGTTGGTTTCCAGCACAGTCGGCTGCACGCTCACTTGTTGTCCGGCTTCCGCAACCTTCAGCATCCGGGGCAACGTACAACTAGGCAGAGCGCCTGCCAGAACCACTAGCAGCGAAAATGAAATAGAAGGCAAAGAACTTCTCATAGGCAAACCAAGCGGGCGGAACTTCCGCAAGCAAACGAAAAACTAGCCGGGGAAGAGGTATATTAAACGGAATTTGCGCAGACAAGCTTGTTTCGCCTAGCGTATCTGCTTATTTTGCACTGAGTTAGCCACCGAACATAACGACCAATAGCTATGAAAAAAATTACTGACTACATCGAGAAGCAGAGCTTCGGCGTCTGCAATTCCCTCGGCAATCGGCTGGGATTTTCTTCGGGCAGCGTGCGGCTATCGTTTGTGTATGCTTCGTTTTTCACATTTGGTTCGCCCATCGTTCTGTACTTCGCCTTGGCTTTTTGGATGAATGTGCGCCGCGCCATGCGTCAGCAGCGCAGCACTGTTTGGGATTTGTAGGACCTGAGGTTTCTAGGTAAGCTTGTTGACCTGCTTCCATTGGAGGCGGGTTTTTCTTTTTCTAGCCACCGAGTCGAGTAGCAGGACACCAGCTCAAGTAGGACCGGAAAGAGCAATGTCGCTACTTAACTAAAGCACTATCCAACTCTGAAAATCGCCGCTTACCTCGGGCAAAATACGCCCACACCAAGCTGCCCTGGTACACGGCAGGCCGTTGAGAAGCCAGCAGGCGTGGAGGAAACGCGCGCCGCTGCTGTTGCCAATAGTCGCGGTTGCGGTAGAAGTCCCAATGCGCCCGGAGAATAGCGCGGGCGTCGGGGGTGGCGCCTTGCAGCAGGAAGCGCAGGGCAGCCACCCAATCCAGCACCAAGCGCGTAAGCAGCACGCCGGTTAGCTCCGGGGTAGTGGTGTTTTTGTAGATCAAAGCCAGCCCGTTGCGAAAGTTAAGGTAGGTTTTACGCGGATTCGACTTGTGCAGCGTGCCGCCCCCTACGTGGTACACCACGCTGCCGCCGTGATACCAAACCTCGCGCCCGGTGTTCCAGAGCCGCCAGCACAAATCAATTTCCTCCATGTGGGCGAAGAAAGTTGGCTCGAAGCCGTTTAGCGCGTGCCAATCCTCGGCCCTAATCATCAGGCAAGCACCGGTAGCCCACGCTACGGGGCGTGGGTCGTCGTACTGGCCTTCATCGGTTTCCAAGGTATCGAAGAGGCGGCCGCGGCAGAAAGGGTAGCCGAACCGGTCGAGGTAGCCGCCGCCTGCTCCGGCATACTCAAATAGTTGGCGCTGGGCCGGGTCGTCGCTGTGCTGACGAATTTTGGGCTGGCAAGCTGCCACGTTTGGGCGCTGCTCCAGTAAGTCGCGTTGGGGACGCAGCCAGTTGGGCGTTACTTCCACGTCGGAGTTCAGCAGCACGTAGTAGCGGAACTCGGTTTCCAACTTGGTGGTGGGTGTGGCGAGAGAAGGTTGCGGCGTGCGTAGCGCTTCAAAGGCGGTATTATAGCCCTCACAAAAGCCGAGGTTAGAAGAAAACCGGATAAGGCGGACCTGCGGAAACTCTTGTTGCAGCAGCGCCACCGAGTTGTCGGTAGAAGCGTTGTCGGCCACGATTATGCGGGCCCCATCGGAGCAGGCAAGCACCGAAGGCAAAAAACGGCACAGCCAAGCCGCGCCGTTCCAATTCAGGATAACAACCGCTACATCAGCACAGAGGGCAGGGAGGGGCACTGCCAAATCAGAGGCCAAAGCCGCCAAGGTCGAGGCCGGGGATGTTAGGAATCAGGCCGCTGGTTTTATTTTTCATTTCCTCTTTGGCTTTCTCACCGGCTTCGGTAAGTGCTTTGTTCACGGCCGCTACCACCAAGTCCGCCAGCATTTCCTTGTCGGAGAGCAATGAATCGTCGATTTCCAGCTTTACAAGGCGGTGGTGGCCGTTGGCGGTAGCCCGCACCAAGCCGCCGCCAGCTTCGCCGACGGCGGTTACAAACTGCATCTCCTGTTGGGCCTGCTGCATTTTCTCTTGCAGCTCTTTCATTTTGCCCATCATGCCCATCATATCAAACATAAGTCGTCTTTTTCAGAGTGATTGAAAGAAAGCCAAGCCTCCCACAGAACAAAGGTACGTCAGCGGCCCGCCGAGGATGTGTGCCCCGCACTATATAGGCGTATGCGGCAGGAGCACCGAATGAAAACCAGGGCGGTTTGGTGGTTTACGGTGTTGCTGAACGCGCTAACTCAGAACCGCCGCCACCGCCGCTTACTTTACTATCGTGACGGTGCCGCGCTGGACCACCGTCTGGCCGGCTTCGTCGATTGCCTCGAAGCGCCACACAAAGGCACCGGGAACCGGGGGCTGGTTACGGACGCGGCCATCCCAGGTTTGGGAAGGATTGGTGCTTTGAAATACTTGCTGGCCGTTGCGGTCCACTATCGTGAAACGGTACGTTTTCAGGAAGCGGCCTTTCACTTCCAGCACGTCATTGAGACCGTCGCCGTTGGGGGTGAAGGCCGTGGGCACGTAGGCTTCGAGGCGGCGTGTTACGCTGGCAACGTTGGAGTAACTCGGCTCGGGCAGGCCCGCCCCCGTTACTTCGAGGCGGTAGCGCACTTGCTGCGAGTTGGCGGGCGGGGCGGCATCCACGTAGGCGGTGCCCGAGCTTACGGGCAGGCTGCGCAGCACCGTGTTGTCGGGGTTGAGCACGAGCAGGCGGTAACTTAAACTCTGAGCAGCGCCAGGAGCCCCACTCAGCGCCGACCAAGTGAGGCGCACCGAGGAACCGCGGAAATCGGTAAGCTCGGCGGCCAGCACGGCGGGGCAGAAAGGGGCGCTAGCGGCGGAACGGTTAGAGCAGTCATCCACGAAGCTTACCTGAAAGCAAGGGGCCGCGCCGGGGCTGAGGCTGGTAAGTGAAGAATCGCGCAGGGTTCGGCTCGGCGTGGTAGCTAGGGTGCGGGTGCCACTGGCATACGTTAGTTGCCCGGTGGAAGGAAAGCGCGCCACGCTGGCCGTCAGGATTATGCGGTTGCGCAGGTCGAATGACGCAAATAAGCGGGGCGTGGCGGGGGGCTGGGAAGCGGTGGCTCGCACTTGCACCGCATCGGAAACCGAGGTAACGGCGCCGGCATAGCGGGCCGTGAGGCGGTAGGTGTACTGCACGCCGCACGCCACCGACGTATCGGTGTAGGCGCGGGCCGTAGGCGGGAGCGGTACGGCCATCGGCATGCCGTTGCGGGTCAATTCGTAGGAAGCGGGACTGTCAGGCAGTTGCCAGGTTAGCTCGTTCCGGCGTTCGGTGGGCGTAACTGTGAGCGTCAGGGTAGAAATCGGGCTTGAGGTACGCAACTCTTCGGTGCAGGCATCGGTGGTGCGGAGCCGGTAGCGGCCGGGCTGTGCGTTGGGCACCGTAAACGAGGTGGGGCTATTCTGTACCGCAGCAGGCAAGGGCTGATAAACGCCCGAACTGTTTTCGCGCTCTACAAGGTAGCGGTAGCCCGTGGCCAGCGGTGCCACGTCGAGCAGAGCATCGGCGCCTTGCAGGGTAATGCTTTGAATGACGAGTGCGCTAACTGGGGCAAGCTGCAAAATGGGCTTGGTTGCGGCGTTGATGCACAATGTGTTGTCGGTGTAGCGCCCCGTAACCGTAACGGAAGTAGCGCCAGCGGGTACCGGGTAGCTGACCACGGCGCCTGGCGCCGCCGAAACGGGCGCGCCAGCACCAATTTGCACCTCGTAAGTGTTGTAGGGAGTGCCGGGCAGTGTTACTTGTACCGAACCTGGTGCGCAGGCGGTTAGCGTGAAGTTGGGCACCGGGCTATCCGACACCTGAAAGACTCGGTAATAGATGGTCGGAATAGCGCCGGGCCTTGCCTGAGTATTTTCCGTTACTGTGACAGGCCCAGCTTGAGTAGGCATATAGGTTGCCGAGGCCGGTTGAAAGCCTAGGCCACATTGAGAAGGTAGTACACCGTTTCCCTGTAATACCTGGTAGGTGTAGCCTAAACTAAGGTCGCGGGTAGAGCAAGGGACGAAACGTACTGCGCGGCCCACGCAAAGCCGTTCTACTTTGGTGCCCGTTTGCGCATCCACAACCTCGAAAGTACACGCGGGAGCATTCAAAGTAACTGGGCACTGCGCCAGCATTACCTCCGGTAGCAGTAGACCGCCGCCTAGAAACAGCCAGAAAAGTAACGATTTCACAAAGAGCATGGAAAGCTGGTTTCGGTAGTAAGTAGGCGTTGGTAAATGGTAGTGAAGCTGTTTGTTTCAAGTAACGAAAATATTATACCCACTCGTACGTACGCACAAAAGCAGTGGCAGCGTGCAAGTCGGGGTAGAGCACCCGGTCGCGGCTCACGAAGGTAACTTGCGTGCGGAAAGCGGTTAGCACCTCCTCTAGCGCCTCCGAAGTGCGAGCGGGGCGGCGGAAGGCCAGCGCTTGAACGGCGGTGAGTAGCTCAATAGCCAGAATCTGCTCGACATTTGCAACCACGCGCAGCGCCTTAGTGGCCGCGTTGGCGCCCATGCTCACGTGGTCTTCCTGGCCGTTGCTACTCACAATGCTATCCACCGAAGCGGGGGTGCACAGCTGCTTGTTCTCGCTCACGATGCCGGCGGCCGTGTACTGCGGAATCATCAATCCTGAATTCAAGCCGGGCTCGGCCACGAGGAAGAGCGGCAGCCCCCGTTGGCCACTCAGGAGCTGGTAAGTGCGCCGCTCCGAAATGCTGCCTAACTCGGCGGTGGCAATAGCCAGCATATCCAAGGCCAAAGCCAGCGGCTGCCCGTGGAAATTGCCGCCGCTCAGAATCAGGTCGTCGTCGGGGAAGAGGTTGGGGTTGTCAGTAACCGAGTTGCATTCCGTTTCCAGCACTTGCTGCACGTAGGCCAGCGCGTCGCGGGAGGCGCCGTGTACCTGGGGCAGGCAGCGGAAGGAGTAGGGGTCTTGCACAACTTTTTTAGGTTGCTGCTGCAACTCGCTGCCGCTGAGTAACTCCCGAATTCGCTGGGCCACCAACTGCTGCCCGGCGTGGGGCCGGATGCGGTGCAGGCGCTCATCAAACGGCTCACTACGCCCATCAAAAGCCTCTAACGACAGAGCGCCGAGTACATCGGCAGCATCGAGCAGGCGTTGCACGCGCAACAAGCAATGCACGCCGTAGGCCAACATAAACTGCGTGCCGTTGAGCAGGGCTAGCCCTTCCTTGGCTTCCAAGGTGAGCGGCGTCCAGCTAAACAAACTAAAGGCGTCGGCGGCAGCTAAGCGGTAGCCCTGATAGTTCACTTCGCCGAGGCCAATCAGAGGCAAGCACAAATGCGCCAGCGGTGCCAGGTCGCCGCTGGCGCCCAACGAACCTTGCTGGTACACCACCGGCAGAATCTCGCGGTTGTAGCAGTCCAGCAAACGCTGCACCGTAGCCAACTGCACGCCGCTGTGGCCGTAGCTCAAGCTTTGGGCTTTCAGCAGCAACATCAGCCGCACTACCTCGGGTGGCACCTCAGCGCCGGTGCCACAGGCGTGCGACATCATCAGGTTGATTTGCAACTGGCTCCGGTCGGCGGGCGAAATGCTGGTATTGCACAGCGCCCCAAAGCCCGTATTGATGCCGTATACCGGCGCGTCGGAGTGGGCCAGGCGCTCGTGCAGGTAACTGTAGCAGACCTCAATGCGCTGGCGGGCTTCCGCGGAAAGTATTAGGCGGGGGTTGTCGCGCAGCAGGTGCCGGATTGTGGCGAGGTCGAGGTGGACGGAAGGGGCAAGGGCGTAATCGTCGTGGTGGGGCATGGGTGGAAAAATGCAGCGGGTAAGCGGATGAGTTTCAAAAGTGAGCTTTTGCCAGAGAACTAGAAAAGGCAATACCGGTCTTGGCTGAGTGGAGCCTAACGCGAAAATCCGTTTCGCGCCGAGCAGCGCGAGTTCTGAGGCAGGAGGGCCACGAGGCGCGGCGCCAACTACTCGCTTCGTTCGTCGCGAAACGGATTTCCACGCTTTAAAACATTAACTAGTCGCACGCCCTAGCAAGCTAAACACGCGCCGAACGATTTGGGAATTGAAGCAGAAGCTGTAGCGCGAAGCCTGCGCTGCGCGTATCGTTGCTGACTGCCAGGCCACCTTCCCCGCCAACATTCTCCGATACGCGCAGCGCAGGCTTCGCGCTACAGCCTCTCAACCCAAGAATCGCTCTAAGTTTGTTAGCTTACCAACTCCATCAGTACTTCTTCTAGCGAGAGCAGTTTTTCTTCGCCGGAGCCCATGTTTTTGAGCTTGAACTTATTGGCATTTCGCTCTTCTGAGCCTTGCAGGAGCACAAACGGAATGCCTTTCTGGTCGGCGTACTGCAATTGTTTTTTGAGCTTGCCCGCTTCCGGGTACAACTCACTGGCCACCCCGGCCTCGCGCAGTTGGCGCAAGGCGGGCAGCACGGCCCGCTCGGCTTCCTCATCGAAGTTGGCTACCAGGCAGCGCGTGGTAGTAGCCACGGCGGCCGGAAATAGGTTTAGCTCGTCCAGGCAATCATAGAGTCGGTCTACGCCAAACGAGAAGCCCACGCCCGACACTCCCGGCAGCCCGAAAGCCCCGGTCAGGTTGTCGTAGCGGCCGCCGCCGCTCACGCTGCCCATGTTCACGTTGTTGATCTTGATTTCGAAGATGCAGCCCGTGTAGTAGCTCAGGCCGCGGGCCAGCGTCACGTCGAAATCCAGGTGGTCGAACTGCGTGAATTCAAAGCTCTGCAAATATTCGTACACCCGCTGCAAGTCCTGCAAGCCCTTGTAGCCGTCGTTGTCGGCACTGTCGGTATCGACGCCGGCCGTTACGAAACCGGCTAGCAGGCGCTCTAGCTTTTCCCCGAAGCTGCCTTCCACTCCTAGCAGGGCAAACAGCTTGCCCATCGCTTCTTCCGAGAAACCCCGGTCGGCTAGTTCCTTTTGCACGCCGTCCACCCCAATCTTATCGAGCTTGTCGATGGCAGTGAACAGGTCTACTTCGGTGCCTTCCCCGCCAAGCGCCTGGTAGATATTGCGCAGTACCCCGCGGTGGTTGATTTTGATGGTGAAATCCGTTAGGCCGAGCGTGTTCAGTACCTCGCACATCATGAGCACGATTTCCGCCTCGCACAGCAGCGAGTTGGTTCCCACCACGTCGGCATCGCACTGGTAGAATTCGCGGTAACGGCCGCGCTGGGGCCGGTCGGCGCGCCATACCGGCTGAATCTGGTAGCGCTTA
This sequence comes from uncultured Hymenobacter sp., assembly GCF_964242765.1. Taxonomy (NCBI): domain Bacteria; kingdom Pseudomonadati; phylum Bacteroidota; class Cytophagia; order Cytophagales; family Hymenobacteraceae; genus Hymenobacter; species uncultured Hymenobacter sp. Next base: position 83,540 of record NZ_CAXTBM010000014.1, on the reverse strand, counting down.
AACGGGAAAACCAGTGTGTTGCGGTTCATCACTACGTACCGGGCAAACGGCACGGTGAGGTCGTAGCGCAAACCTTTCTCGGCTACTTTCGGCAGCACGCGCCGGGTAGCTCTGCCGTCTTCGTTGGCTAAATCAGCCGCGGTTACGTCTTTGAGAAAGTCACCGGAGTTAAGAACCTTGAATAAGAGCTGGTCGCCCTCGTCGCCATATTTTCCCGTCAGTACTGACAGGTTTTCCAGCGTGGGCGTCTCCAGGGGCGCGTAGCCAAACTTTTCGAACGTCCGGCGGATACTACCGAAGATATAGTTGCGGCGGGCCACCACGGCCGGGCCAAAGTCGCGGGTGCCTTTGGGGATGCTAGGTTTTGGGGTGCTCATCAGGAAATGAATAGAAGCAGATCAGAGCGTAAAACTACGCAAACCGCGCGGCGGTGCCCGGCCTCACCTGATCATGTGGAGTCGGACGCCGCTTTTTTCTATCCATGCCTCGGCGTTTTAGGGATCTGGCCAGCCGGGTGAGGCCTCGATAGCCTCACCTAATTTGCCGTGTTGCCGGGTAATAGAGAGGTAAGAGTCTATTGCGTGCCGGGGTGTAGAGACGCAACACTTCGCGTCTCGGCGTCGAATGACCAATACCGCCCTTAACAAACAACCTCAGCAACGCCGAGACGCGAAGTGTCGCGTCTCTACAACCAAACGGTTATTAGCGTAAGCAGCTTGTGCCTTATGTATGAAGGGCTTTGAGTTAGTGAGGAGAATTTATTTCATCTACGGCATCTAGCAGGGAGGGCACGAGTACGGGCTGGGAGGCTGCATCGAGGTTAAGAAAATGGTGACTCACCGCATTGGGAACGTGGCATAGCACCAACCGCCGGCTTTGAGTTCGAAGCATGAAGGCGTAAGCCAACAGCAAATCCACGGCCTCTTCGGTTAGCCTTTCCACTAAACTGCAATCCACTAGAACAGCGCGTTTTTCGCTTCGGCTGGCTCGGTGTAGCGCGCGGGTAAGTTTTACTTCGCCTTGCTGGCAGGCAATATCAGGTGAGAGAATCAGCAGAAACCCGTTAGGGAGCATTTCCCGGTAGACGTCAAGCATTCGCGAGATAACAGGATTTGAATAAGAACCGCACTAAACCAATCTTATTGAACTTATCCGGAAGCATAGGTTCGATTTCAACCGTCATCCGGCTGCTAAGATTGAGGATTTTACCGTGTATTAACAGCTTTAGTTACCTGTTAAATGTATATTCTAATAGCATTTATACTTTTTATTGCTCAAGGATAATAACAAGACCCTAATCAGTCGATAAAAGACGAATTAGCCTGATGAAATTAGAATATATCCTAGTGAGGCCAGTATAGACTAGCCATTGTGCTGGCTGTTAATACAATACAGGCTTGCTTGTGAAGCTCAACATTAGTAGTTCTGAATAATCACACAGCCAAAAGGAGGCTGAACCCCAGTGTTCTAGTTGCGATAGAAACGGAAGCCCCGTCCAGCAACCTAATCGTTAGACGAATTAGGTTGCTGGACGGGGCTTTCAGTGCTACTACCTGGCTACGACGATGCGAAGGCCAGCAGTACCTATGCTGGTTTCACTTACCGAGCGGCGTATGCCCGCAGGGTATGACGATTCAGGGCAATTAGTTTTGTTGAAACCATCGAGTTGGACTGCATCCGCTGTACTTGCTGTAGCGTGGCGCCGAGCATCCGCGCTACGCGGCGGTGAGCAGCACGGCTCTTGCAGGGGTCGAGGCACAAACCCTCCAAACGCTCTTCATACAAAAGTTCGTGCTGGTCGTTGTAGAAGCGCACTACCGTATGGTCGCGGTTGCTTTGGTCGGTTATCAAGTTCCAGTAGCCCGACGTAGCTATTACAGGCGATTCGGTGTACACAACTTGCTGGGCCATAGCCATAGTAGCGGAGAGTATGAGCAGCAAGCACACCAAACTCAAACGGGAAAGCAGGGAGGTTTTCATGAGGGGAGAGACGTAAGAAAGAAGTGGAAAGGAAAAATTTGGAAACAGAACACTAGGCTAAGCCGGGGCAAACCGGCAAGCACTTGAAAATAAGATAGATGAAGTTGGGGAGGCGCCCGGCTAGGGCCTTGGGCAGCAGGTGCTAAGCAGCTGGTTTGACGGCCGCAGGTTTCGCCTTGTCTTGCTGTGCTACTACGTTCCGGCTACCCGTAACCGTGGGCTGGTCCGTTGAGGAGCGGAGCGTAAGCACGCCCATTTGGTGGCGGTTGTGCAGTGCCCGGAGCGCAATAGTAGGCTGCTGGGGCTGGTAGCCGAGCACGGTAGTTTGCACCACGTACTTGCCAATGGGCACCTTGCGAAAGTGAAAGTTGCCACGCGCATCGGTGGTGCCGGTTGCGGCTAGGCGGTGGTCGGTGGCGCGGAGCAATACCACGCTGGTATGCGGAATGGCCTCTTTCGTGTCACCATCGCGCAAGCTGCCAGAAAGGGTGCCCGAGCTGAGCAGGTGAGCCGAGAGTTGCAGCCCGGTCATCGAAAAAATGAAAGCAACTAAAGAGCGGTTTACAAAGGAAGTTTTCATGAGGATGTTGGCAAAAAAGAGCGCAAAGAGCCGCCTGCCGACCAGCCTGACGTCGCAGGCCTGCCGAAAAAACAGGAGCAATACCAAATAAATTTAGGAGAGTCGGGCCCGAGGAAACTACTTGCTTGGCCTGCAAGCTACCTGGGACAAAAGCTCCACCTCATGCGGTGGAACATCTTCGGCGGGCGGGTGGCCGTGACCTTACCGGGAGGTAAAAGTCGCCGCGGGCCGAAGCAGGAGCGGGAAAGAACGGCGGAAGTAGCTAGCTGTCTGCCGGGGAAATGCGCAACTGCCTATATAGATGGAAGCAGTTGCGGAAAAGATGCCTGCGTGACAAAAAATATTTTCAACACCTCGCTACAGTCTAATTGAATTGGTGAAGCAAACGTAATCGGGCTATTTTCTGGGGCCAGTAGCAAGATGAGGTCACCTTTAATAGCTGGTTTCTGATGTGGATACCGTCCAACGCAGGGGACGTTACAGAGAACAAGGAAATTATTTTCCGCAGCGGTATTGTTACTCTCCAATTAGCCGCTTAACCGCCGAAGCCACCGCCGCCACCCTGGGGCTGGTTCTCAATCTTCTTGGGCGGCTTGTTGGAGCCCAAGTACCACGAGAAGCCTACGTAGCCTACCCGCGACTCCCACTTGTTGTAATACCGGGCGCGGAAAGTGGTGCCGGTAGCATCCGTGGTGTACACTTCTGTCAGGTTGCGTTGGGTGTTAAACAAGTCACTCACCCGCAGCGTTAAGGCGCCCCGGTCGTTAAACAAACGCTGGCGCAACGCTACATCAACGGAGCCTACTGGCGCGAGGCGGCCCTGGGTGGTAATCACGGCGGCGCGGTAGTTGCCCGTCACTTGCATATCCAGCTTCGGAGTAGGGGTGAAGCTGTTCATCAGGCGCGCCGTGCCGGATACCGTGCGCCGGCTCGATTCGTTGCCCGTAGCTGCGGTTACGTTGGTTTCAAACAGCGAGCCGCTGGCCGTCAGGCGCCACCAGCTCGTGAGGGGCTGGTTGTAGGATACCTCACCACCCAAGCTAGTGGCTTGGCCGAAGTTATCGGCGTAGGTGGCCGTAATTACGGCGCCGTTACCGTAGAGGCGAGTAGCCGTCGTGTCTACTCGCACCAAGCGCTGAATGGCATTGGTGGTTTGGCGGTAAAACAACGTGGAGTTGAGCGACGCTTTGCCGATCGTCACCTGGTGCCCTAACTCGAAAGCATTGATATACTCGGGCCGTAGCGTAGGGTCGCCGATGCGGTAGGTGCGCTGGTCTTGGTAGAGCGGGAAGGCCAGCAGCTGCATGAAACCGGGCCGGTTGAGGCGGCGCGAGTAGCTCAGTTGCACGCGCTGGTCGGCGGTGGGCAGCGTCCGCACGACGGTAGCCGACGGAAACAGGTTGAGGTAGTTGAGTTGAAACTTACCGGTGCCACCTTCCACCTGGCCGCTGGTGTTGGTATATTCGGCCCGCACGCCGCCTTGTACCCGCCATTTGCCCATTTCGTGCTGAGTTGTGGCGTAGCCCGCCTGCGTGTACTCGCGAAACTCGTAGGCATACGACCGGTCGGCAATCCGCTCCATTGCCGGGCCGTCGGCGGCTTGGCGTAGGAAGTCATCGGTACCATCGTTGCGCATTAGCTGTCCTTTCAGGCCGGCTTCGAAACGGCTTCTGTCGCCAAGGGGGTGCACATAATCGGTTTGGTAGGAAGCAGCATTCAGCGTTACGTCCAGATCTTGTTTCCACTCGCGCAGGTCAGCCGAGCCTTCCGTGTTGCGCTGCCCTACTTCTACATCGGCAAGTAGGTTGTTGTAGGCGACATTGGCCGTCCATTCGCGGCCCTTGTGGGCTTCCCAGGTGTGGCGGTAGTCCACGGATGCTTCCGAGTTTCGGATGTCTTCCGTCACCCCAAAAGTGCTGCTGATGCGGTTGGTGCCCGCGGCATCTGTCAGCGTAGCTAGCTGATTGCCCGTGTTGAGGCCTTTGTTGCGGTTAGGTTCCAAGGTCAAGGTCAGGCTTTGCTCCGGCGAAATGGTGTAGTCAAAGCCCAGGCGGGCGGCGTGGTTCACGTTGTGGCGCCGGTTGGTGCCGTCTTGGTTGATGCGCAGTTCCTGGCCTTCCAGCGTGGTGGTTTGCTGGGTGTTCATCAAGCTGCGGTATCGGTCGTCGCGGAAATCATACGAGCCAAACCAGTTGATTTTGCCGGCCCGGCGGTTCAAGCTCAGGCTGGTGTTGTACTTATCGCGGGTGCCCAGGTTGAGGGTGGCTTGGCCGTTCCAGCCGTCTTTCTTCTGCTTTTTCAGAATAATGTTAATCACTCCGGCCCCACCCGCCGCATCGTAGCGGGCCGAAGGATTAGTCACGACTTCCACCTTCTCAATGGAACTGGCCGGGATTTGCTCTAGCCGGTTACCACCCGTGGCCGTGTTGGTCGGCTTGCCGTCAATAAGAATGGTGATGTTGCTGCTGCCCCGCATACTCACCGTGCCGTCGGGCGATACGGCTACGGAAGGTACATTTTGCAGCACGTTCACGGCCGTACCGCCCACGCTGCTCAAATCCTTCTCTACGTTGATTACCTTCTTATCCAGGCTTTCCTCCACGGTGGCCCGCTCGCCCTGCACCGTCACGCCGGCCAGTTGGGTGGCCGTAGGGAGGAGCTTTAGGGTGCCTAACCGAGCGATAGGCGCGGTTCCCGTCAAAGTAACCAATTGTCGCAGCGGCTTATAGCCGAGTACGGTGGCCTTTAGTAGGTACTGTCCGGCCGCTACTTTCGCCATCTCAAAGGTGCCGTTGTCTGCGGTCTGGGCTCCAGCTACAAAGCTGCTGTCGCCGTGGGCTTGCAGCAGCACCACGCTGGCAAAAGAAAGGGGCTGCCCGGTTTTCTGATCGAGCAACGTACCCGAGATAGAGCCAGTAGCAGTGCTTGCCGCAACCTTAGTAGAGGCCCCGTTCTGGGCTCGCAGTTCCAGAGGAGAGAAGCTAAGGGCAGACACAGTGAGGACCCCCAGGCACTGAAGTGCTTGGTTAGCAGGAAAGAAAGTCATTGGAAGTGGTGAGTGAAGTGGACGAATCAGGCAAAGAAGTGCCATTCCAGGCGGCCGCGGCTCCGCTGGGTGACTGTTTGCAGAAATTCAAGCACAGTGAGAACGGATGCGTTTGGCATAAAACCAGGCATCAAGCGGCCAAAGCACAGAGGGCGGCGGATCGAAACAGCTGTTTCTGTCGGGCCGCCCGGCACCTAACCCGGTTGGTGAGGTGGTGTCCGGCGTTTGCCGTGGCGGCCCCCGTTAGAGGCCAGTGACACGGCGGAGAGATTATCTATCTAATGACCCAAAGGTAACAGAAGGTACTATGTAACGCAAGGTACCTTCGAAAAAAATTTAATAGCGCTGACAAGTCATGAGAGATATTTTGAACTATAAAGACTTGCAAAGGTGTTCTGAGCCTCTTTGCAGCTGTACAAATAGCACTACCATTAAAGGACAAACCCGAAATATTTTATTTTCTCTATCAAGTAAACTGTTGATCTGGATTATCTACCACCAAAATACCACTGCTATATATAGGCTTGCTTGTCAGATGTAGGCTATAAAGCGAGTGTCACTTATAGGCTCCCTACACTAGCCTAGAGTTGCTCTTCCCGAATGCTTTGCACACAGGATGCACAGCCTCCCGTATCGCGCCTTCTTATGTATAGAACATAGAGTTGTTCGTTTCTCTCACAGTAGGCTGACGGGGTAGACAGCAATTGCCTAGGATCTCATAACCTCCATTTAGTAAAGCATAACGCAACTGCGCCGTGTAGAAGAGCGAGTATTCTCACTGCTAAATGCTTTTGCTTTCTGCAAGTCTGCCTTATGCAACTCCTCAACTGCTAAACGAACACAATAGACATCAGATCCGCCTAGCAACAGAAAGCGTGTTCAATACCATAATAGTAGTAATCAAGGTTTGCATTTTTAGAGCTTCTATTCGGCAGGCAATGATAAAGTGTATTGCTATGCCTACAGCGACTTATACTATAAGTTTTGCGTGATATTTCGCCAGTGTGACTCTAATTCAGAAGAGAATTATTCGAATGCCCGAATTTTTTTTCAGGGTCTAAATACAGGATACTACCCCTGAATCTTGGCCTTGAACCTGATAATATAGGTAAAATTATAATTTTTTATGAGTAGAATTATTCAATTCGATTTGGATTGGCCCGAATTATGCAGATAACTCTAAGAATGCGATAGGAGTAGAAATATGCCGTCATTGCTTGCTGTTAGGCTATTATAGGTAAATGTTTACCTTTGAAAAACGAAACAGAGTTGTTGGGAATATAGGTGTAGGAAGTGAGGAAAGGATATTGTGGACTTTGGAAAAATCTAACTTTATGAATCTTACAGCAGATAGATATTTTCAAGGAACGGAAATCAACTGGAATGCCTTGACCAGCGTCAATGAATTCCTTATTCTGGCTCTTCCCAGCGGTATTCGCCTTTTAACTCCTACGCTCGAACTCGTGTGGACCCCAACCATTGGGTTAGCGTAACCTTCCGACTATTTCACTTAAAGATCTGGCTGCAAACTATTTAGCGGCTTCTTCTTGCAGTGCTATCTAGCACTTCTCACTCTTCTCACTCTTTGTTCTCTTCTGTTGTGTCTTTCGAAGTAGAAACACCAGCTCAGATCGTAACGCCAGCTACCGCTCTCCCAACGGATTGTGCTCCCGTTACTGCGACCAACACGGCCATTAGTGCGGCGCCCGATGTTGCCACGACGCCCGTTACTTCTTATGCTAACGTTGTGTTGCCCGGTGATTTTCCCGACCCTACCATTGCCAAAATTGGGGATACCTACTGGGCCAGCGCCACTTCGGCAGAGTGGGGTCCGGTATTCCCGCTTTTCAAGTCCACTAACCTAGTGGATTGGCAGTTGGTTAGCCACGTCTTCCCAACCAATGATTCATTGCCGGAGTGGACAGAGGCCAATTTCTGGGCTCCCGAGATTTTCCACGAAAACGGTAAAACCTACGTCTACTATACCGCCCGCAAGAAAGGCGGCCCCTTAGCAGTAGGTGTGGCCAGCGCCGACGATCCGGCTGGCCCTTACACCGACCATGGCCCACTAGTGGCGCAACGTTACGGTTCCATCGACGGCTTCCCCATGCGCGACGAGAAGGGGAATTTGTACCTGGTGTGGAAGGAAGATGGCAACGCCTACAAGAAGCCAACCCCCATCTGGGCACAGCGCATCAACGCCACCCATACCAAACTGGTGGGCAAAAAAGTGGAATTGTTCCGCAACGATGCGCCGTGGGAAGGCTGCTTGGTTGAGGGCTCCGCCATTGTGCGGCACGACAAGTACTTCTACATGTTCTACGCTGGCAACGGCTGCTGCGGCAAGTGCTGCACTTATGCTACTGGTGTGGCCCGCGCGGAGAGTCTGCTAGGCCCCTGGGAGAAGTGCCCCGAAAACCCGATTCTCAAGAAAAATACCACCTGGAAGTGCCCCGGTCACGGCACAGTAGCCGAATACGAAGGCCGCTGGTTTTTGCTGCACCACGCGTATCATGTGCAGAGCCACGAGTTTGTGGGACGGCAGGGCATCCTGAGCGAGTTCACTTGGAACGAGGAAGGCTGGCCTGAGTTTGAAGGCAAAAGCCCGCAGGCTGCGCCCTTGCACGACGTAAGCATTCTGAACGTAACCGACAACTTCGAAGGTAATTGCCTGGCGGGTACTTGGCAGTGGCCCATCGGGCGCGAGCCAGAGGTAGGCGTAAGCGACGGGCAACTGTTGCTCACCGCCAGCCCCACCGGAATGGGCTCTATTGTAGCTCAGCGCACGTTTACGGCCACGTATAAGGTGACTACCGCCGTGGAACTAGGCTCGTTGGAGCCGGCTACTTTTGCTGGTTTATCGGCCATCGGTGACCCCAACAACGCGTTAGCGCTGGTAGTCGGTGACGGCATGCTGCAAGTATGGTCGGTGAAGGCAGGTAAGCGCGAAAGCATCACCAAGATTGATTTGCCAGCTGGTAAAACCCTCAATCTGCGGCTAGAGTCCTGGGGTGGCCAGCGCTTCCGCTTCACCTACAACGTCGATGGTAACTCTTGGCAGCCCGTTGTACTCGACAGCTTCGCTCTCAACGGGACCTATCTGCCGCCTTGGGACCGGGGTATCCGCGTGGGCCTGTTTGCGCAAGGTTCGGCCACGTCCACGGTTGCCTTCAACCAATTTACCATCCGCAACCAGCGCTAGAATAAGTAAAAATTTCGCCTGATATACTCAAAAAGCCCGACCACCTAGGTGGCCGGGCTTTTTGCTTTGTAGTATTTCGCCGCCGAACACTTTGTCCATTTATGGACAGGTTTCCAGACCGCTGAATAGGTATAAGTGCATTTAAGTATTTGAGCAATAATTACTTGTGAGAATGGCACGCCCCTTGGCTGACAGTATAGGAAACCTTTCCTCTCCTGTACGAAAATGGACAGAGCACTTTCAACTTCTATCTTAAATCGGCGCCAGCGCCGCAACTGGCTTGTCGGAGGCGGCTTAGTACTTCTGTTGGTGGCTGGTCTGCTGGCTTTTCGGAGCGCCCTAAAGCCAAGTCTGAAGCGCAGCAGCATCCTTACGGCTACCACCGAAATCGGCGACGTGGAGGCTTCCCTTACAGCATCGGGCCTTATTATTCCGGCCCACGAAGCCGTCATTACCAGCCCCATCCAGAGCACCATTCGGCAGGTAGCCGTGGCAGTGGGCAGCAAGGTGCAGCCGGGGCAAACCATCTTGGAGTTAGACAAAGAGCTAACTACCTCGGCCCTAGCCAAGCTCCAGGACGAACAGCAGCAAAACCGCATCAAGAACAGTCAGCTGCAACTAACCCTTGAAAAAGCGCTGAACGACCTTCGCTCCCAGGAGCAGGTGCAGCAGGTGAAAGTCCGCAGCTTGCAGTCAACGCTGCGCGACGAGCAGTATTTGCTGAAGATTGGGGGCGGTACCTCGGAAAGCGTACGGCAGGCCGAACTAAATCTGAAAGTGGCGCAACTAGAGTTGCAGCGCCTGGGAGAGCAAATCCGCAACCAGCGAGCCGCCAACGCCGCCGACGTGCGGGAACTCGGCTTTACTATGCAAATCCAAGACCGCAGCATTGCGGAACTGGCTGGCAAACTGGTTCAAGCCAACATCAGCAGCCAGCAGCCCGGCGTGCTTACCTGGGTGAACGAAGACCTGGGCACCACCGTGCAGGCCGGTGATGCGCTGGCCCGGGTTGCCGACCTAAGCCGGTTCCGGGTGCGCGCTACCATTTCCGACAACTACGCCGATGCCCTGCACCTCGGCGACCCGGTGGTGGTCCGCATCAACGATACCGACCTGCGCGGCACCATCAGCACCGTGAGTCCGGCCGTAGACAAAGGTGTGGTGTCCTTTTATGCTTCCTTGGCGAAAGACCACCATCCGGCGTTGCGCTCCAACCTGCGGGCCGACGTGTTTGTGGTGACCAAGGCGCATCACAACGTGGTGCGGGTTAAGAACGGCCCTTTCTACCAAGGTGGCAAAGAGCAGCCGGTGTTTGTGGTAACCAACGGCAAGCTCGTTCGGCGGACGGTGCAGGTCGGCGACAGCAACTTCGACTTCGTGGAAATAAAGAGTGGGCTGCGGGCCGGCGAAGAAATCGTCTTGTCCGACATGAAGGACTACCTCGACACGCCCGAACTCACCCTCAACAACTAAGCGCCCGATGAAACGGATACTTACTTTTCTGTTGCTGGCCGGAGGTACCGCCGCGGCCCAAGTCCCGAGCACAACGCAGACGCTGGAACAAGTTATTGAACTGGCACTAAACCAGTCGGCGGTGGCCAAGCAGACACAAACCACCCGCGACCAAAGCTACTGGCAGTGGCGCACCTACCAAGCTAACTACAAGCCGCAGCTAGGTTTGCAAGGCACTTTGCCCGGTTTCAGCCGCGCCGTTACGCCCGTGGTGCAACAAGATGGTACCACCGAATTCCGCGCCGTGCGCATCAACAATTCCAACCTGTCGTTGGCAGTAAGTCAGAACATCGGCCTGACCGGTGGTCAAGTATTTATAGCGTCCGAAGTACAGCGTTTCGACGATTTCAATGGCGGCCTAAAGCGCTACAACAACCAGCCCGTGAGCATTGGCCTGATGCAGCCTATCGGCAAGTTCAACAACTTGCGCTGGGCAAACCGGATTGAGCCGTTGCGCTACCAGGAAAGCCAGCGCCAATACGTGGAAGAGCGCGAAGGCATAGCACAGCGCATTACAGAACTGTATTTTGATGTGCTTCAGCAGCAAGTGAATGCCGAAGTAGCCAGCCAAAACGTGCGTGCCAACGAGGAACTGCTGCGCCTCGGCAAAGAGCGTTACCAGTTGGGCTACCTCTCACAAAGTGACTTGTTGCGGCTGGAACTGAACCTGTTGAATGCCCGCCAAGCCATGGCCCAAGGCCAACTCGACGCCCAAAATGCGGCCGTAAGCTTGCAAAGCTATACCGGCCTGCGCGCTGAAACCCTGCACCTAAGCGTGCCCGTTGCGGCGCCGCGCCTAGTGGTGCCCGCTGAACTGGCCCTGGCCCAAGCCCGCCAAAACCGAAGTGTGGTACTGAGCTTCCGCCGCCGGCTGCTGCAAGCAGAACGGGAGGTGGCGCTAGCCCGCGGCACTACGGGCTTGCAGGCCACGCTGTCGGCCAACTTAGGCTACGTAAACCAAGCCAGCAACCTGTGGGACACGTATGCGGCCTTGCAAAATCAGCAGCAGGTGCAACTCACGTTCTCGTTGCCGCTCGTGGATTGGGGCCGGCAACGGTCTATTATGAAAACGGCGGAGCTAACCCGCCGCCAAGTGCAGAACGATGTAGCACAGGAGGAGTTGAGCTTCGAGCAGAATGTGCAGGTGCAAGCCACCCAAATCAACACGCTGAGCGAGCAGCTGGCCCTGGCTACTCGCGCCGATTCACTGGCCCAGCAGCGCTACGATATTGCCCAAGCCACCTACAAAGTCGGCCGCATCAGCCTCACCGACCTCACTATTGCTTCTGCTGAAAAGGACCAGGCTCGCCGCGCCTACATTTTGGCTTTGCGCGCTGCCTGGGTGGCGCACTACCGCCTGCGGGCCCTCACGCTCTATGATTTCGAGCGGCAAATGCCGTTGGCCGCGAAGTAAAACGTGGTCCGAAATGGCTTTGCCTAGATGACTACGAGCTGTGTCCGTCAGCGGTATCTACTCGCTGCTTGCCACCGGCTGGGGAGCAACCGTGAGAGTGGAACCGGCACTGGCCACCACAATGAAAACTACCGCCAGCCATTGGCCGAGGGTTAGCTGTTCGCCGAGCAACAGCCAACCAGACAGTGCCGCTGCCACTGGTTCCAGGCTCATTAAAATGCTGAAGGTGCGCGTGGACATAGACTTGAGGGCCTGCATTTCCAGCGTGAAGGGTAGCACGCTGGAAAACACCGCCAGCAGCCCGCCCAGCAGCAGCAAATGCGGAGTCAGGGCCAACAAGTTGCCGCTGGCTAGGCCAAAGGGCAGCACGGGCAAGGCGGCAAACAGCATGCCGACGGCGACAGCCAGGGAGCCTGGCAGCACAGCCGCTGTCCGCCGACCTAGCACGATGTACACGGCCCAGCACGCGCCGGCGGCCAGGGCAAAACCCCATTCCCACTAGGTCCACACCGTGCCCGCTCCAGGGAGTAATTAGGGCAATGCCCGCCCCGGCCAGCACCACCCACACCACGTCCACCCAGCGACGCGAACCGGCCAAGGCTAAACCCAGCGGGCCGACAAACTCCAGGGTCACGGCTAAGCCGAGCGGCACGCGGGCCAAGGCGCAGTAAAAAAGAAAGTTCATGGCGCCCAGCGCTAGGCCGTAGGGTACCACGGCGCGCCACTGCGCCGGCCGCAACCGCCCAAGCCGGGGCCGTACCACCGCCAGCAACACCAGCGCCGACAAGCCTATGCGGACGCTAGTAGTGCCGGCTGCCCCAAGCAGCGGAAACAAGCCTTTGGCAATGGCCGCGCCACCCTGTACGCTAACGATGGAGAGCAGCACGGCAGGTACGGCGGGCAGTGAAAAACGCGAAGAGTTGGGCATAAGATGTAGATCGAGGCCGCTGTGGGTTGATATGGCCTCGTTGAACTAGCTAGCGCGGAAGTCAAGCAAGATATTAGCTTCCGCCGCAGGACGGGCCAAGTACAGGCCTATGCTCCTGGTGGCTCAGCTATTTATTTTCGAACACACTGTCCGTTTTCGGACAGATTTTATAGATGAATCATTTGCCGTTATCTATATAAATAATTGAAAGTGAATAACTTATAACAATGGCACGGCGCTTGGATATCCTACGGTGAACCGAGGGGCGCACTGCTCGAATCCGGACAACTTCTTTTGCCATTCTTCTTACTCTTCGCCCTTCTCATGGAAAACATTCTCTCTCAATCGGCCGCCCGGCCGCAGGCTTCCCCCGGCGCAGTTCCTACTGCTGCCAGCCAGCCCGTTATTCAGTTGCGCGACATCGAGAAAGTCTACCAAACCAAAACCATTGAAACAGTGGCTTTGAACCGCGTGAACCTGACCATCAACAAGGGCGAGTTCGTGTCGATTATGGGGCCATCGGGCTGCGGGAAGTCGACGCTGCTCAGCATCATTGGCTTGCTCGACGAGCCCACGAGCGGCGTAATAGAGCTGGATGGCCGGCCGGTGCACTCGTATTCCGACAAAGAGCTGGCTTCGTTGCGCAACCACAAAATTGGGTTCGTTTTCCAGAGCTACCACCTCATCAACGACCTATCGGTAATCGACAACGTGGAACTGCCGCTGCTCTACCGGCCCGGCGTAGGGGGCAAAGAGCGGCGCCAGCGGGCCTACGCCGCCCTCGACAGAGTAGGACTGAGCGCGCGCACCAACCACTTCCCGAGCCAGCTTTCGGGGGGGCAGCGCCAGCGGGTAGCCATTGCCCGCGCCCTGGCCGGCCGCCCCGAAATCATTCTGGCCGACGAACCCACGGGCAACCTCGACTCGGTGATGGGCGAGGAAATCATGGACCTGCTGCTCAACCTCAACCGGCAGGAGGGCACCACCATCGTGATGGTAACCCACGACGAGCAGCAAGCCCGCCGGACCGAGCGGCTCATTCGCTTCTTCGACGGCAGCCAGGTGCAGTAAGGCTAAGTGCCTGCTTAGCAACTGTGTGCTTCACTACCTTATCGTCCAACGATTCGCCAAGCGGGAACCTGGCGTTAGCTCTCTTCCATGAAAACGCTTTCCTTTCCACTACCTGATGCCGAGTTGGTGGCTGCTTGCCGCTTAGGCAGCGCGGCGGCGCAGGAGCAACTCTACCAGCGCTTCGCCCCCAAGATGCTGGCTTTGTGCTTGCGCTACGTTCGCCACGAGTTTGATGCCGAGGATACGCTGGCCCGCGGTTTTGTGAAGGTGTTCCGCAGCCTCGGCCAGTTCGAGGGCAAGGGTTGCCTGGAAGGCTGGGTGCGTCGCATTATGGTGCGCGAAGCCTTGGGCGTGCTCCGCAGCCGGGAATCCTTTACGCTTAGCCTTGAAGACTTCCCCACCGACCACCTCGCCACCGACCTGCCGGCGGCGGATGTGGAGCTACAGGCCGCCGACCTGCTGCAACTGGTGCAGGCGTTGCCTGCTGGGTACCGGGCGGTGTTCAACCTCTACGCTTTGGAGGGCTACAGCCACTTGGAAGTAGCCGGGTTGCTTGGTATTTCGGAGGGCACCAGCAAGTCGCAGCTTAGCAAGGCCCGGGCTGTGCTGCAACGGCAGGTAGCGGTACTCCACTCTTCATTTTCCACTTCTCTCTACGCCTCCGCTCATGTTGCTTAGCTACCTCAAAATCGCCTGGAAGGTCTTGCTGCGTCGCAAGTTCTTCACCTTCATTAGCCTGTTCGGTATCAGTTTCACCTTGCTTGTGCTGCTGGTCGTTTTTGCGCTTTTCGACCATGTAGCCGGAGCCCATGCGCCCGATAAGCGCGTCGACCGGATGTTGTTTGTAAATAGTCTAGGGCACGAAATGCACAACGATGGTGGCTGGATGAACTCACCCGTCAGCATCCATTTCATTGACGACTATGTGCGGACGATGAAAACGCCGGAGCTGGTGGGCGTTACCTCGTCCGTGCGCAATGCTACCGCTTTCTCCAACAACCACCTTATGCCACTGGATGTCCGCTACACCGATGGCAATTTCTGGCGCGTTATGGACTTCGACTTTTTGGCCGGGCGGGGGTTCACGGAAAACGAAGTGAAACAAGCGCAACTGGTGTGTGTGCTGAACGAGCATATTGCCCGGGCCTACTTCGGCACCACGACGGGCGTGGTTGGCCGCATCATTGAAATAGATTTGAAACGGTTCCGGGTGGCCGGCGTGGTGCCCAACGTGTCCGCCTCGCACCTCTATTCCTATGCCGATGTGTGGGTTCCCTACACCCTAAGCAGAGACTATTTCAAAGACAACCGCCTTGCTGGGGAGTTCATCCCGCTGCTATTAGCGCCTTCCACCCACGAGGTAGCGGCCATGCAAGATGAATTCAAGCAGGTGATGCGGCGGGTACAAATTCCGAATCCGAAGGAAGTGAAAGCGGTGTATGCCTACGCCGATCCAATCCTGGCGGGCATCACGCGGCAAATCCAGGATTACAAGCCCGGAGTTGGGAAGGGTGACAATCAGTTGGGGCGTTTCTACCTTATTGTGACCGTATTGGGCTTGCTTTTTATGTTGTTGCCCGCCCTAAATCTGGTGAACCTGAACGTGACGCGCATTCTGGAGCGCTCTTCTGAGATTGGGGTACGCAAGGCCTTCGGCGCTTCCAGCCACATGCTGGTAGGGCAGTTTCTGGTCGAGAATGTGGTGCTGGCCCTGCTGGGCGGACTGCTGGGCTTGAGTTTGGCTGCGGCGGTGCTGGCTATGCTCAACGACAACCACGTGATAGCCTACGCGCAGTTTACGCTGAGTTGGCGGGTGTTTGCCTGGGGTATGCTCCTGACGCTGGTGTTCGGGCTGATGAGCGGCGTTTACCCGGCCTGGAAAATGTCGCGCCTGAACCCGGTTGCCGCCCTGCGCGGCTCTGCCGACCAAACCAAGTAATTGCGACCATTAAGGCCCTGGAATATTCCGTGCGGTTTCGCTTCACTTCTTGTTTTCAACTGCCATGCTTCGTCATATTTTCAAATTGATCTGGAACCGTAAGCAGTCTAACCTGCTGCTTATAAGCGAGATATTCTTCTCCTTTGTTGTGCTCTTCGGAGTAGGCACGGTGCTAATTACTTTCGGTAAGCATTACTTGGAGCCGCATGGCTTCAGCCATAAGCAGGTTTGGCGGTTGCAGATTGCCGCCGGGCAGGGCCAGAAAATGCCCCGCACCGAACTCGACAACGTGCTACGCCAAGTGCGGGCGCTGCCGGGCGTGCAAACGGTGGCCCTTTCTAGTTTCAATACGCCCTTCACCTTCAGCACGATGAATGGGGGCTTCCATGCCGGCAACAACGAGATAACTGATGTCAACCACTACGACGCCGACGACGACTACGCGGCGGCCATGGGGCTGCAACTACGGGAAGGCCGCTGGTTTAAGCCCCTCGACAATGCCTCTACCCGCCGCCCGGCCGTCATTACGCGGGATATGCGCGAAGCTTTATTTGGCGCCGGGCCAGCGGTAGGCCGAACCTTTGCCTGGGGGGATGTCAACCATGTCAGCGACGCCAAAGACGAGTTTCAGGTGGTAGGCGTAGTGGAGGCCGTGCGTACCGACAACGAGTTCGGACCGGCAACGCCTTCGGTGTGGAAACGTCTGCTGCCCTACGACACTACCCGCTGGGAAGGAGCCACCGTATTGGTGCGCGTACGGCCCGGCGAAGGCGGTGAGCTACAACAGAAAATAACCCGAACGGTGGCAGGCGTTACGCGGCAGTGGACCACGGAAGTGCGGACCATGGAAGACGACCGCCTCAACAAGCGCCGCTACACCCTTACGCCACTGGTCGGGCTAGCTTTGATAGGAGGTTTCCTGGTTGTAAATGTTGCGCTGGGGTTGTTTGGCGTGCTGTGGTACAACATCAGCCAGCGCCGGGCCGAAATTGGACTGCGGCGGGCAATGGGCGCCACGGGGGCCGCTATCAGCCGGCAATTTCTGGGCGAAATGGCCATGGTCACCACCCTGGGCGTCGTGTTGGGTGGGCTGTTGGCGGCGCAGTTTCCCTTGTTAGGAGCGTTTAGTTTGCCCCCGACGCTGTATGTCGCGGCTATTGCGGCGGCGGCGCTGCTGGTGTATCTCATCACGGCCTTGTGTGCTTTCTACCCTAGCCGGCTGGCCGCCGGAATTCGCCCGGCAGTGGCCCTGCGCGAGGAGTAGGAAGCCTGGCGTACAAAGTCTGCGCTGCGGCGCAGCAACTTGATTTGCTATTTCCGTTCTTCGCGCTCGAAGCTATGATACTGATTGTTGACGACGATGTGGCCGTGCGCACCTCGCTGGGGCTCCTGTTGAAGCAGGCCGGCTACCCGGCGAAAGGCGTAGCTACGCCCGCCGAAGCCTTGCGCCTGGTGCAGGAAGTTGCGCCCCGCTTGGTGCTCATGGACATGAACTTCTCCCTCGACACCAGCGGCCAAGACGGGTTGCAACTGCTGGCTGAAGTAAAGCAAGTGGCCCCGCAAGTCCCTGTGATTCTGATTACGGGGTGGGGGTCCATCACGCTGGCCGTGGAGGGAAAGAAAGCGGGAGCCGCCGAATTCGTGACCAAACCCTGGCACAACGATTCCCTGCTGCAAACGATTCGCACCATCCTGAGCTTGCGCGAGGTGGAAACGGAAACCGACCCCGCCGCCCTCAGCCGCCGCCAACTCGATAAGCAGTACAATTTCCAAAACATCGTGGGGCAGGATATGCGGTTGCTGCACGTGCTGCGCAACGTAGGCCAGGTGGCCGCTACCGATGCTTCGGTGCTGATTGAGGGCGAAAGCGGGACGGGCAAAGAGCTAATTGCCGAGGCAGTGCACCACAACAGCCACCGCCGGCGCCAGCCCTTCGTGAAAGTGAACCTGGGCGGAATCTCGGCGTCGTTGTTTGAAAGCGAAATGTTCGGGCACCGCCGCGGGGCCTTCACCGACGCCAAAACCGACCGGGTGGGCCGCTTCGAGCTAGCCAACGGCGGCACCATCTTCCTCGACGAAATAGGTGAACTGGACCTGAGCAGCCAAGTGAAGCTACTCCGCGTGCTGCAAGACCGCACCTACGAAGTGCTCGGCGACAGCAAACCCCGCCGCCTGGATATCCGCGTTATCTGCGCCACCAACCGCAACCTGACCGACATGGTGCAGCAGGGCCGCTTCCGCGAAGATTTGTTTTACCGCATCAACCTGATTACCGTGCGCCTGCCCGCCCTGCGCGAACGGCCGCAGGATATTCCGCTGCTGGTGCAGCACTTCGTAGACGGCTTGCGCGCCACTTACAGCCGCCCGTCGCTCAAAGTGAACACGCGGGCTCAGCACTGGCTGCAAGAGCAGCCCCTGCCGGGCAACATCCGGGAGCTGAAAAACCTGGTGGAGCGGGCGGTGCTGGTCAGCGGCAAAGACGAGCTAGGCCCCGAAGATTTCCAGGCTCAGTTCCAACGTGCTTCCGCCCGGCCCTCCGAGTCCGGCGAGTTGCCCGAACCCGGCACCATGACGCTCGATGAACTCGAAGCCCACATGATTCGGCGCACCCTAGAGCACTACAGCGGCAATATCAGCCGGGTCGCCAAGGCTTTGGGCTTGAGCCGCGGAGCACTTTATCGGCGCCTAGAAAAGTACGCTATTCCGTTTGATGCCGAGTAGGGAGCAGCGGGAACTAAGTATATGTAACTAGAAGGCCAAGAAGCTAGCTCCTCCTCAAATCACCCTTCATGTCCCTGCGCATTAAGTTTATCCTGTTCGTTGCCATCATTCATACTGTGTTGATTGTGTTGGCGGGGCAGGTGATGCGCACGAATACGCCGCTCTTCATCGGGCTGGAAGTATTGCTGCTGATTAGTGTTTCCCTCACGGTTCAGCTCTACAAAAGTTTTGTACGGCCCTTCCAGTTGATTGCCGCTGGCACCGAAGCTATTCGAGCCAAGGACTTCTCCATGAAATTTGTGCCCGTCGGGCAACGGGAGATGGATCAACTCATTGACGTGTACAACCACATGATTGATGAATTGCGCAAGGAACGGATTACGCAGCACGAGAAAAGCTTCCTGCTCGAAAGCCTGATCCAGGCTTCACCGGCCGGCGTGCTGCTCCTCACGTTCGATGGCCGCATCGAAGGCGTGAATCCGGCGGCGGAGCGCATACTTGGCTTGCCGGCAACCAGCTTGTTGGGGCAAACACCTGCCCGCTTACCCGGTGACTGGGGAGCAGCGCTGGGTACTGTTTCCGAGCAAGAGCCGCAGGTAGTACGCCTTTCCGGCATTCAAACGTACCGGGCCAGTTGTTCGCACTTTGTGGATCGGGGGTTTACGCGCCATTTCATTGTGCTGGAAGAGCTAACCCAAGACCTTATTCGGCAGGAAAAGCAGGCGTACTCCACCCTGATCCGGATGATATCGCACGAAATCAACAACTCTATTGGCGCCATCAACTCCATTCTGCAAAGCTTCCACCACTACGCCTCCCAACTCAGCGCCGCCGACCAGCCCGACTTCACCGAAGCCTTGGAGGTATCCATCAGCCGCAATACGCACCTAGCCAATTTCATTGCCAATTTCGCCAACCTCGTGCGCTTGCGGCTCCCCACGCGCCAGCCCACCGACGTACACGAGTTGCTGCGCCACACCGAGCGGCTGCTCCACGTACAGGCCGAGCGACGGCGCATCAACTGGCACATGCAACTTGCGCCCGGCCCGTTGGTAGTTGACTTAGACGCTCAACAACTAGAGCAGGCGTTACTCAATATCGGTAAAAATGCCCTGGAGGCGATTGGTGAAGGGGGTAGCCTGTGGGTGCGCACCACGCAACAGCCCGCGCAACTTGTCATCGAAAACGACGGCCCCGGCATCCCGCCCGACGTGCAGCGGCGTTTGTTCACGCCCTTCTTCAGCACCAAGCGCGACGGGCAGGGCGTCGGCCTCACCCTCATCCGCGACATTCTCTTGCAGCACAACTTCACCTTCAGCCTACATACCCAGGAAAACGGCCGCACAGCGTTTATGATAAGATTCTAGCTCAAGCGTTGATACAGAACTAGAGAGCTAGCTTTAGTATCAACGCTTGATTGGCGGCTTGCGGGCTGGCGTAGGCCTACTAACTGGCGCGGTAGCCCCTTCGGCCACTAGCTGACCGTTGCGGAAGTTCTTTTTCTCTTGCACGGTTTTGCCATCGAGTCCGAAATACGTCCACACGCCCGACTGTTTGCCGTTGCGGTAGAAGCCGGTAGCTTCGGGCGTGCCATCTTCGCGAAGTAAGCGATAGGCGCCTGTTTTCAGGCCTTTTACGTAGGTGGTTTCGGTTTTCAGCTTGCCCGACGCATAGAATTCCTGACCCAGGCCGGTGGGCTTGCCGTTTTCGTAGAGCACCTTGCTTTGGATGGTGCCGGTAGGGTAGTAGGCCAGCTTTTCGCCGCCCAAGCGCCCGTTAACGTAGGTTTCCTGGCTCGCCACCTGCTTGCCCCCGGGATGGAAGGTGCGCCACTGCCCAACCGGCTGCCCGTTTTTGTACTGCTGCTCCCCGCGGGGGAAGCCGTCTTCGAAATACGTGGTGATTTTTCGGTCCTTGCCTTGGTTGGCGTACTCGATTTTCTGTTCTGGCTTGCCCGACTCGTAGAAGTCTTGCTGCGTGCCTACCAGTACGCCCTGACGGAAAGTTTGCTGGCTTTTGAGAGCCCCACTTTCATAATATGATTTGGCCGGCCCATCGAGCATGGAAGAGCCGCCGGTTAGGTTGCGGGCCTGCTTGGTGAGGTCGTCGCCGAGGGGGTTTTTTACGGCGCGGCCCGCGAAATTGCCAGCTATGGAGGTGCCTTCGGTGCGCAGCTTGCCCGAGCGGTAGTAACTGCGGTAGCTGCCCTTGCCAGTTTTGTCGGTCAGCACTTCGGTTTCCTTCTGGCCGTTGTCGTAATACGTGGTGTAGGGGCCGGCTAGCAACCCTTTGGCGAAGGTGGCCTCACTTTGCAACTGGCCGTTTTCGTAGTAGGTTTTTACGGGGCCGTTGGCTTGCCCGTTTTGGTAAGTGATTTCCACCTTGGGCTTGCCCGACGGATACAGCTCCCGCACGGCGCCGGCGGGCTGCCCGTTGGTGAGCGTAGTTTCCAGCTTCACCCGACCATCCGGAAACAAATAGCGCAAAAGGCCCGTGGGCTGGTCGTTTTCGTACGTGCCTTCCTGGGCCAGCTTGCCGGTTTCGTAGTACGTTTTGAAAGGACCCTGGCGGACGCCATCAGCGTAGGTTACTTCCAGCCGCCGCCCACCATTGGGATGAAACTCCACGTAGGCAGAATCGCGCTTGCCGCCCGCGTAGCGGGTTTGCGCCTCCAGCTTGCCAGTATAGTAAAAGCGCTTATACGGGCCTTCCATAACCGTGTCGCCCGCTACTACGGCCGAGTAGATTTCCCGCTTGTGGGTGTTGGTGGAATCGAAATAGGTGGTGAAGCGCCGCAGCTTTTGCGCCTGAGCGGCGGTGGAAAAGAGAAGCAGAACAAGCGTAATTCGTATCATGACAACAAGAACGCACGAAATCTCGGCAAAGTGCAGAGCGCACCACTCTAGCTGATTTCGTGCCACAGGTCACTTTAGGACCAGCTTCAGCGAAACGACAGCGCGACAACGAATTGGCTAGCACAACTCGATAGTGCTACTCAACTCGTTGCCGCGCTGCGGCTTTCCTTGTGCTTGTAGGTTCCGCGTGGCTACGCGAACATCGGCTCGGCATCCTTGGTTGGCAAAACGGTTTTGCCCATCAGAAACTTGTCTACTTGCCGCGCCGCCTCCCGGCCTTCCGAAATAGCCCACACCACCAACGACTGGCCCCGACGCATGTCACCGGCGGCAAATACCCGTGCTACGCTGGTCTGGTACGCCTTTTCAGTGGCCTGCACGTTGCCGCGTCCATCCAGTGCCACGCCAAGCTGCTGAAGCATACCGTTAGCTTGCGGATGCAGAAAGCCCATGGCCAGGAAAATGCGCTGGCAAGGCACTTCCCGTTCCGAGCCTTCTAGTTCCTGAAACTTCATCGGGCGGCCCAGTACGTCGGTTTCCCAGGTCACATCGGAGATGCGCAGGGCGCGCAGGTTGCCGTTTTCGTCGCCCAAGAACTCCTTGGTATTGACGCCCCAGTAGCGCTGGCAGCCTTCTTCGTGCGAGGAAGTGGTTTTGAGCACCATGGGGTAGTTGGGCCAGGGCATGTGCGCGGTGCGTTCCTTGGGCGGTTGGGCTAGCAATTCAAACTGCGTGACGGAAGCCGCCCCTTGCCGGTTGGAGGTGCCTACGCAGTCGGAACCCGTGTCGCCACCGCCAATTACGATTACGTCCTGCCCAGTTACCACAATCGGTTCTTGCTCGACTGCCCGCGCGCTTACGCGCTTGTTTTGCTGCTTCAAGAAATCCATGGCGAAATGGATACCCGGCAGCTCGCGGCCCGGTAGCGGCAAGTCGCGCGGGATGGTGGAGCCGCCCGTCAGGACTACGGCGTCGAATTCGTTCAACAACGCATTGGCGGGCAGATCCTTACCTATTTCGGTGTTGCAACGGAAAAGTACGCCTTCTTCTTCCATGAGGTTGATGCGGCGTTCGACCACCCACTTCTCCAGCTTGAAATCGGGGATGCCGTAGCGTAACAAGCCGCCCGGCATATCATCACGCTCGAACACCGTGACGGTGTGGCCCGCTTTGTTGAGTTGCGCCGCCGCCGCCAAACCGGCCGGCCCGGAGCCTACTACCGCCACCGTTTTGCCCGACTTCAGCAACGGGGCCGAAGGCCGAACCAGACCTTTTTGAAACGCCGTTTCGATGATGTGCTTCTCGATTTCCTCGATGGCCACCGGCGGCCGGTTGATGCCGAGCACGCAAGCCGATTCGCAAGGCGCCGGACAAATCCGGCCCGTAAATTCGGGGAAGTTGTTGGTGGAAATCAGCACGCGGTAGGCTTCCTCCCAATCCTGCCGGTACACGGCGTCGTTGAACTCGGGAATGATGTTGCCGAGCGGGCAGCCCGAGTGGCAAAACGGCACGCCGCAGTCCATACAGCGCGCGGCCTGGTGGTTGAGTTGTTCGGGCGAATACAGCCCCACAAACTCGTTGTAGTTGGTAATACGCTCGGTTGGGGCCACCTTGGCCGGCAGCTCCCGGTCGAATTGTTTGAATCCGGTGACGTGTCCCATGACGTGTAGTTGTTAATATGTAGAGACGCGGCACTTGGCTTTACCGACCTTCGGTTCGCGTCTCCTCGTTGCTGAGGTTATTTACAAGGAGCAGTTAGAGTCGTTCAACCACGAGACGCGAAGTGTCGCGTCTCTACATTCCGGTTTGCCCAAGAACAGGCTACTGCACCGCCACTTTCTGCGCGGCTTGCAGCACGCGCTTGTATTCAATGGGGAACACCTTGACGAATCTGCTGGCTTCGGTGGCCCAGTTGTCGAGCAGGAAAGCGGCCCGGCGGCTTTGCGTCAGCTGCACGTGGCGCTGTAACAGAGCCCGGATAACCTTCTCGTCTTCTGCCTCCAGGCCTTCCAAATCCACCATTTCCTGGTTGCAATTCACTGGGAACGTGCCGTGCGGGTCGTACACCCACGCTATGCCGCCGCTCATCCCGGCCGCAAAGTTGCGGCCCGTTTCGCCCAGAATCAGGGCGCGGCCCCCGGTCATGTACTCGCAGCCATGGTCCCCGATGCCCTCCACTACGGCCGTGGCGCCCGAGTTGCGTACCGCAAACCGCTCCCCAGCCTGCCCGCGCACAAACAGCTCGCCGGAAGTAGCCCCATACAGCGCCACGTTGCCGATAATGATGTTTTGATCGGGCTCGAAACGGCTGTCAGCGGCGGGGAAGATGGCCAAGCGCGCCCCGGAGAGGCCTTTGCCCACGTAGTCGTTGGCTTCGCCTTCCAAACTGAAAGTCAAGCCGTTGGCGCAGAAAGCGCCGAAGCTTTGACCGGCCGAGCCGCGGAAGCTGAAGTTGAGGGTGTCGTCGGGCAGACCGGGCGCACCGTAGCGCTTGCACACCTCGTTGGAGAGCAGCGCCCCAATGGTGCGGTCGGTGTTTTGAACCTCGAAGCGGCCGGAAACCGGCGTGGCTTCTTCGAGAGCGGGCTGAGCAACTTCTAGCAGCTTCCAATCCAATACGTTGGTGAGGCCGTGGTCTTGGTCTTCGCTGTGATAAACAGTAGTGCCAGCGGGAGAAGGAGCAGGGTGCAGCATGCCACTCAAATCGACATGCTTGGCTTTCCAGTGCAGCAGATCTTCGCGCACCTTCAGAAATTGCGCCTTACCAATCATTTCGTGCACCGTCCGGAAACCAAGCTGCGCCATGATTTCGCGCAAGTCTTCGGCCAGGAACTGGAACAAGGCCACAATGTGCTCGGGCTGCCCACTGAAGAGCTTACGCAGTTCCGGGTCTTGGGTAGCCACGCCCACCGGGCAGGTGTTGAGGTGGCATTTGCGCATCATAATGCAGCCGCCTGCTACCAGCGCAGCCGTGGCCACGCCCCATTCCTCGGCGCCGAGCAGAGCCGCAACGGCTAAATCTTTGCCGGTTTTCAACTGTCCATCGGTCTGAAGCACTACGCGGCTACGCAGGCCGTTGCGCACCAACGTCTGGTGCGCTTCGGCCAAGCCTAGCTCCCACGGCAACCCCGCGTGCTTGATCGAGCTAAGTGGCGAGGCACCCGTGCCGCCGTCGTAGCCGGCTATCAGAATCACGTCGGCGTGGGCTTTGGCCACCCCGGCCGCAATGGTCCCGACGCCCGCCTTACTCACTAGCTTCACGTTGATGCGGGCGGCGCGGTTGGCGTTTTTCAAATCGAAAATCAGCTGCGCTAAATCTTCAATCGAGTAGATGTCGTGGTGGGGTGGGGGCGAAATCAGGCCTACGCCGGGCGTGGCGTGGCGCACGCGCGCAATCCACTCGTCTACCTTGTGGCCGGGCAACTGGCCGCCTTCACCGGGCTTGGCGCCCTGCGCCATCTTGATTTGCAACTCGTCGGCATTGGTGAGGTAGTTGGCCGTTACGCCGAAGCGGGCCGAAGCTACTTGCTTGATGGCCGAGCGCATCGAGTCGCCATTAGCCATTTTCTCGTAGCGTAGTGGGTCTTCGCCGCCCTCGCCGGTGTTGCTTTTGCCCCCAATGCGGTTCATGGCAATGGCCAGCGTGCTGTGCGCCTCGTGCGAAATCGAGCCAAACGACATGGCCCCGGTGGCAAAGCGCTTCATGATGCCGGATGCCGGCTCTACTTCCTCGAGCGGCACTGGTTCGCGGTGGCGGGCAAAGCCGAGTAAGCCCCGCAATGTAAACAGCTTGTCGGCCTGCTCGTTCACGATGCTGGCGTACTGCTGATAGGTGGTATAGTTGTTGGTGCGGGTAGCTAGTTGCAGCAGGTGTACCGTTTGCGGGTTAAACAGGTGCGCTTCGCCGCGGCGTTTCCACTGGTAGAGGCCCCCCTCGGGCAGCAGCGGCACGTCCGCCCTTTCATCGACGAAGCCCTTGAAGTGCTTATAAAGCGTTTCGCGCGCAATTTCATCGAGTCCTAAGCCGCCTATGCGCGTTACAGCTCCGGTGAAGTACCGGTTCACCACGCTTTGGTTGATGCCTAGAATCTCGAACACCTGCGCCCCGTGGTAGGACTGCAAGGTGGAAATGCCCATCTTCGAGAAGATCTTGAGCAGCCCGTCGCACACCGCCTTCAGGTAGTTTTTGGTTAGCGTCGCGTAATTCAACGTTGTTTCCAGCTTGCCCGCTTCCAGCATAGTGCGCAAGCTAGCCAGGGCCAGATACGGGTTGATGGCCGTCGCGCCGAACGCCAGCAACGTAGCAAAGTGGTGTACTTCCCACACGTCGCCCGCTTCGGCTACCAGTCCTACTGCGCCGCGCAAACCCTTTTTAATCAGGTGATGATGCACCGCCGACACCGCCAACAACGACGGAATAGGCGCGTGCTCGGAGTCAATGGCCCGGTCCGACAAAATCAGTACCTCGAACTTGTCGTGCACCGCATCTTCGGCGTAGCGACAAAGCCGCTCCAGACCGTTTTGCAAGGAGCCCGGCTGCCCGTCGGCCTTGAAATAAGTCTGTAGCGTTTTGGCATGAAACAGCCCCGTATCGATGCTGCGCAGCTTTTCCAGCTCGTGGTTGGTCAGCACCGGCTGGCGCAAGGCCACGCAGTGGCAGTGCATCTTGTTTTCGTCGAAGGTGTTGCCGTTGTTGCCAATGAACGTGGCCAAGCTCATCACCAGCCGCTCCCGAATCGGGTCGATGGGGGGATTGGTTACCTGCGCAAAGAATTGCTTGAAGTAACTAGCCAAGTGCTGCGGCTGGTCGGAAAGCACAGCTAGTGGCACGTCGGTGCCCATCGAGCCGATAGGTTCCTTGCCATCCAGCGCCATCGGCTTGAGGATGGTTTCCAGATCCTCACGGGTGTAGCCGAACACCTGCTGGTACTTGAACACCGAATCGGCGGCCAGGTCCGTGAACACCTGCCGGGGCTCGGGCAACTCTTCCAGCCGAATCTTGTAGTTCTCTAGCCACTGCCCGTACGGCTGCCGGCCCGCTAAGTCGGCCTTAATTTCTTCATCGGTGATGATTTGACCGGCTACCGTATCAACCAAGAACATCTTGCCGGGCTGCAAACGGCCTTTCTGCAACACTGTTTTCTCGGGAATAGCCAGCACGCCGGCTTCCGAGGCCATAATCACGCGGCCATCATCGGTGATGACGTAGCGCAGGGGCCGCAGTCCGTTGCGGTCCAGCATGGCCCCGATGATGCGGCCGTCGGTGAAGGTGAGGGCCGCGGGGCCGTCCCAGGGCGCCATAAACGTGGCGTGGAACTCGTAGAAGGCCTTCTTGAGTGGATCCATCTGCTCGTTGCCGTCCCAGGCTTCGGGTACTAGCATCATCATCACGTGGGGCAACGAGCGGCCCGAGTGCGTTAGCACCTCAATGATGTTGTCTAGGCAAGCGGAATCCGACTGCCCATCGTCGATAACGGGTAGCAGCATTTCCATTTCCTCGGCCGTGAAAAACGGCGAAGCATAGGAGCGGAGCCCCGAGTAAAACCAGTTTAGGTTGCCGGTCAGGGTATTGATTTCGCCGTTGTGCGCCAGCATCCGGAACGGCTGCGCCAGCTTCCACGACGGAAACGTGTTGGTGGAAAAGCGCGAGTGCACCATTCCAAAAGCCGATTTCACCCGCTCGTCCGACAAATCGGGGAAATAGCCGCGCACTTGCAACGAAGTCAGCTGGCCCTTGTACACGATAACGCGGCTGGAGAGCGAAGCAAAGTAAAAGTCGCTGGCATCGTCCTTGAGGGTTTCCTTGGCCGTTTTGGCAATTAGCCGGCGCAAGACAAACAACTTACGCTCGAAATCCTCGCCCACGGCCATACCAGTCGGCTTGGCCACGAACACCTGCTCCATATCCGGTTCGGCCGCCAGTGCCGTAGCGCCAATGCCCACCGGATTTACTGGCACCTTGCGGTAGCCCAACACCCGCAAACCTAGCCGCTCGGCGGCCTTGTTGATGAGGCCGTGGCAGGCTGCTTTGGCGGCAATGCGTTTGGGCAGGAAAACCATGCCCACGCCGTAGTAGCCGGGTTCGGGCAGGTGCGTATCCAGCGCCAAACATTCTTCCATAAAAAACTCGTGCGGAATCTGGAGCAGGATGCCGGCGCCATCGCCAGAATCGGCATCGCAGCCGCAGGCCCCGCGGTGCTCCATATTTTCCAGAATAGTCAGCGCATCAGGAATGGTTTGATGCGAGCGGCGGCCATGAATGCTGGTTACAAAGCCAGTGCCGCAGGAATCGTGCTCGAACTCGGGGCGGTAAAGGCCCATGGATTGGCCAGGAGCGAAAGTTTCCATAACGGTGTAGAGGATGTGGGGCAGTGGTACTTGTGGCTGGCAGGGGGCTGTGAAATCAAAAGCATCACAATCAATATGCAGAGCCAATGGCAGACGCTGCCCAAACTGAATCTACAATAACAACAACAAAGCTCCGATCCAAAAAAGGACCGGAGCTTTTCGTGTTATTTCTAAATCTCTTTGGAAGCCTAAAAAAGTGCCCTAACAGCGTTTAAATCAAGATTTTTCGTTGCGACATCAGGGCCTATATAATTATTTCTAAGAACTGTCCTAGAGTTTCTCAATTACGATGCTACTCGCTCCGCCGCCGCCATTGCAGATGCCGGCCACGCCAATCTTGCCGCCTTCGTTGTGCAGCACGTTCACCAGCGTGGTAATGATGCGCGCACCAGAAGCACCCAGTGGGTGGCCCAGTGAAACCGCGCCACCGTACACGTTCACCTTGGTGCCTTCCAAGCTCAGTAGCTTATTATTGGCCAACGATACCACCGAAAAGGCCTCATTGATTTCGTAGAAATCAACGTCTTTAGCTTCCAGACCTGCGTGCTTCAGAGCCTTCGGAATAGCCAGCGCCGGCGAAGTGGTAAACCATTCGGGAGCCTGCTCGGCATCGGCAAAGCCCCGGATGCGTGCCAGGGGCGTAACGCCTAGCGCCTCGGCTTTCTCCCGGCTCATCAGCAGCACGGCCGCCGCGCCATCGTTGAGGGTAGAGGCATTAGCTGCCGTTACGGTGCCGCCTTCTTTCAGGAAGGCTGGTTTCAAGCCCGCGACTTTAGCGAAGTCCACTTTCAGGTACTCCTCGTCGTCTTCGATTACCGTGATTTTGCCGCGGCTTTCGACGCTTACCGGCACGATTTCGTCTTTCTTTTTACCAGCTTTGGCGGCCTTGGCGCTACGGGTGTACGATTCGATGGCGAATTCGTCCTGCATCTCGCGAGTGAAGCCCATTTCCTTGGCCGTGTTTTCGGCCGCGTTGCCCATGGCGTAATCGTGGTAGGGGTCCCACAAACCGTCACGCACAAGGCCATCGATCATCTGGCCGTGGCCATACTTCGCCCCGAAACGGGCTTTATCGAGATAATACGGCACATTACTCATGCTTTCCATGCCGCCGGCCAGCACCACTTCCGACTGACCGAGCATAATGGCCTGCGCCCCAAACATGATGGCCTTCGTGCCCGAAGCACACACCTTATTTACCGTAGTGCACTCCACGGTATCGGGCAAACCAGCTTTCCGGGCAGCTTGCCGAGCCGGTGCCTGCCCCAAATTGGCTGAAATAACGTTGCCCATAATCACCTGATCTACTTCGCCTGGGTGGACACCGGCTTTTTCCAATGCGCCCTTCAACGCAATGGCTCCGAGCTCGGTAGCCGACAACGAGGCCAAACTACCGCCAAACGAGCCAATCGGCGTACGAACCGCAGCCACTATTACTACTTCTTTGATTTGCATAAAAAGGGTGGTGGGAATTGGTTGAAACGAGGAGTAAAGGTAAGTGCTCTGAGTGGTGAAGTGGTGAGATAACGAAATGGTGAGTTTGGCCTTCGATCCATGCAATCGAGGCTAGTAGCATATCGAAACTACCATTTCGTTACGCCACCACTTCCCATTTACCACGTTGGCTTGCCCGATTCCGGCTTGCGCGTGCTTTTGCGAGGTAGCTGTTGCAAATACTGCTGTTCTGCTGCTTCCAGGGCTTGCAGTATCTGGCGCGCCTGTCCGCTGCTGATGTTCATTTGCTGCAAGCGGGCGCGTTGGGTCTGTAATTGGGCCTCATCCAGCGTGGCAGTTTCCGTGCCGGCTCGGTTGCTGACACCCGAGTTGGCTTCAGGGCCCGTTTCACTGTCGCTCAATCCGAGGGTGGAGCCTGGTTGAGAGCCCTGGGCGACGTTGCGCTCCGCTCCTTCGCCCGGCTTAAAACTGCCGTTGGCCGAATTACCGGGTGCCCCTGATGGACGGTTCGGGTCGCGCTGGCCGTTTTGGTCGGGGCGTGACTGAGGGGAATTGCGTGGTTCATTCAACTGACTAGGGTCGTTGAGTTCCCCTTGCTGATCCTGACCGGGGCGGGGTGGGGGCTGGTTGGCTGGTTCTTGCTGATTATCACGTTTATTGGCGGTAGTCGGAGGAGTGCCAGCAGTGGCCGGGGGCGGAATACCGGGGGCGTCGCGTCGGCGGCGCAGATAGTCACTGATCAATTCATAGTTATAGCGCGCCACTGCATTGTTGGGGTTGGCCAGCAGCGACTCTCTTAGCAGGCGCAACGCCTGGGCATAGTCGCCTTTGTCGGCGGCGAGTACGCCTAACTGCTGCCGGGCCACGCTGCGCACCTGCGGTTGGCGGCTAGTCAGCAGTCGGCCATAAGCAACTCGCGCGGCAGCTAACTGCCCAGCCCGGGTGCTGGCATGGCCCCAGTTCAGCACCACAGCCTCATCTGTAGCTCCTAGCTTTTCCACGGCTTCCCTATAAAGAGTGGCCGCCGCCGGATAGTTGCCGCGCTGGTAGTCGGCCTGCGCTTTCTGCACGGCCTCGTTGCGGTTGTGGATAGCACTCAAGCCGCCCCAGCCGCCGAGTAACGCTAAAAAGAAAAGTTGGATGCCGGTTTTCATGGTTTGATTACCCGTGCCGTCAATAAAATATCAAGGGCTAACAGTGCCAAAGCCATAGCCAACGGATAGCGGTAGCGGTTGTCGGCAACTGCTACGGAGCGTACTTGCTCGGTTTGTCCCTCCAGCCGGTTTAGCGCATTCACCAACAAGAGAAATTCATCACGCCGTTCCGATAACTCGAAATACCGGCCGCCGGTTTGCTCGGCCAGCCGTTGCAGAGGCGCGGGCGTTAGGCGGGTCACAGCGTCGCGGCCTCGCGCATCGCGCAGGTAACCCCCTTTCGGCCGCGGCAGCCGACTGCCTTCCAGCGTACCTACGCCCAACGTAAAAAGCCGTACCCCTGACCGGGCGAGGACCCGTAATGTAGGCTCCAGATTTTCGCCGAAATCCTCGCCGTCGCTCACCAGCACGATGGCGGTAGCGCGGGGAGTAGCAGTAGAAGGGAGTTTCCCCAAACGGTCCAGTACCAATTCTAATGGCGGTGTGAAATCAGTGGCGCCCGCCGGCAATAAGCTGGTTTGAAGAGTGCTAAGAAAGAGCTGCAACGCACTCTGGTCATACGTAAGCGGACACTGCACATACGCATCAGCCCCAAACACGACAAGCCCAATCCGATCGGCCTGAAAGCGGCTAATGAGGGTGGATAATTGAGCTTTCACTTTTTGCAGGCGAGTAGGGGCGACATCCGGCGCATCCATAGAGCGCGACAAATCGACGAGCAGCCACACATCCTTGCCCGTTGTCCGGACCGGCCGCTGCGTAACGCCGTAGGCGGGACCTAGTAGAGCCACGCCAAGTAGTCCAAAGTAGGTTAGGCGTAGCGCTAGTTTCCAGCTCAAGCGCCACCCCCGCTGTCCTAGCGGAGCCGCCAACCGCCGCGTCCGCAACGCGAAGCCCATGTAGAACACAAAAAAAATACCTAGCGCCAAGGCC
The DNA here is from genome assembly GCF_964242765.1 of uncultured Hymenobacter sp. Classification (NCBI taxonomy): domain Bacteria; kingdom Pseudomonadati; phylum Bacteroidota; class Cytophagia; order Cytophagales; family Hymenobacteraceae; genus Hymenobacter; species uncultured Hymenobacter sp. The sequence goes on along the minus strand of NZ_CAXTBM010000014.1, from coordinate 52,402 downwards.
TCCGGCCACGCTATAGGATACGCCCAGTTTAGCACGTAATTGGAAAAGGCAACAAAATGAGAATCATAACGAAGCGAGTTTTAAGGCCAGAGCAACGCGACAAAGATAAGGCCTTGCTGTTGGGTGGCATTGCCATCTATACGGGTGTGCAAGCAAGAAATTTTTCTTGAAAAGCGGTTGTATATCTATTTGCCTTGTATATTTGCGCACTCTTCAGCCGGAAGGGAACAGAAATAGAGAGATGGGTGAGTGGCTTAAACCAGTAGTTTGCTAAACTGCCGTAGCTCTAAAGGTTACCGGGGGTTCGAATCCCCCTCTCTCTACTTTTCGACCGTTGAACTACGAATGTTGAAGGTTACATGACCATCATCCAACCTTCAACGTTTGTAGTTCATCATTTTTTCGGGGTGTAGCGTAGCCCGGTATCGCGCCTGCTTTGGGAGCAGGAGGCCGCAAGTTCGAATCTTGCCACCCCGACAGAAGTAACCCAGCCGCTGGGCCGGAGCCCATGGCTTCTGACCCCGTAGCTCAGTTGGATAGAGCAGCTGCCTTCTAAGCAGCCGGTCATTGGTTCGAATCCAATCGGGGCCACTTTCATGATTAACCACTTGGCTTTACTGCTAAGTGGTTTTTTTGTGCCCTATTTTATAGGGTGCAAAAACTATGGTTGATGAGGAAGGTACGAATAGAAACCAATGCTAAAGTGGCTACTGCACACCTACCTGCGTCAGGGCAACAACCTTTTAGGTAACCAACTAAAGTGGTTAACAGGCATCACTAGTATTTTGCAGGATAGCTATAAGGAATAGGTTTATTTCTTTGTTTTTGTAGATTTGGCCACTATGAAAACAATTTTGCTTTCGCTATGTGTGTTGAGCGGCTTTGTAGCTCAGGCACAAACCCAAGCCAGAACGGCCCCAACGGCGCTGGACAGCACCGGCCACAAAGTTAAGTATGAGGGCGTGGTGCAGGTGCCCGGTATTACGCGGGTGGAGTTGCAGAACCGGGCAAAAACCTGGTTTGCCGCGCACTTCATCGACGCAGCAAACCCGCTCATGCTCACCAACACAACAAACGGCTCGCTTATAGGCAAAGGATCTACCCGGGTGAAATTGGGAGGTAGTGAGCAGAGCCGAAGCCACCGGATCTGGTTTATTTTCACGCTGGAAGCAAACGATGGGCTATACCGGTATCAGTTGAAGGATCTGCAAAACCAGACGGATACTACCACTGCAATGGCGGCGTACAATTTGCCAGCACAACCCCCAGTACCTAGTGCAAAAGCAGCAAGCGCACCTACTCTAAGCACTAAGGCTAGCGCTAGCCGCAAAAAGCAACCCCTTCCGATTGATCCACTCCAACAATACAAAAGTGCTGTGCAGGAGCAAATGGCGGAAATAGTAAAGTCGCTGAACAATGCCCTAGCTACATCTACCGCTCAAGACTGGTAGCACGGATGCACTGCAAAGAACGGCTGCTCCAACGCAGTATGCGTAATAGAGTATGAGAGTACTCTACTAGCCGTATCGCCGTCTTTTTCTATGACCACCAAAGTAAAGCTGTCACCTCCCGTAAAGAAAACTGTGCAGGTGATGGCCCGCTGGAGTTACGTGGTAAAGGGTATATTATTTTGTGGCGTGGCCGTGTTTGCTGTGCGCATGGCACTAGGGCTAAGTCGCAAAGAGCCAAATCAACGGCAAGTACTAGAGACCTTGTTCTCGCAACCATTGGGGCAACTTATGCTGCTGGTGGTTGCTCTGGCGTTATCGGCTCACACGCTGTGGCGGGTAGTGGAGACGATTGAAGACCCGTACCAAAAAGGCACAAGCCCCGGTGGGTTGTTGCATCGGTTTACGTATCTGCTCAGTGGTATTACCTACGGCAGCTTGGCCGTCACCACGTTCAAGCTGGTGTTCGGCAACCAGGCAGGAGGTGAAAATACCAATCAGCTCTGGGTGGCCCAACTTCTGCACCGGGAAGGAGGGGAGTGGCTGGTAGTCGTAGCAGGAGCTGTTATGCTCACCTGGGCACTGGTGCAACTTAAAAAAGCCTTAACCCAAGGACTTTATAAAAGCCTGGAAATTGATGACCTGCCGGCCTTCTGGCGCGGCCTGATTCACTTAGTAGGAGCCGTCGGATTTATCACGCAGTCCTCCATGCTTGCAGGAATGGGTTACTACCTGCTCCGAGCCGCTTGGCTGAAGAACCCCCGCTATGTAAAAAGCATTGATGATTTGCTGGAACTAGTTGGGCATATGCCCCACGGCACAACGTGGCTGCTGCTATTAGCGGGAGGTATTTTCCTGTTTGGTTTGTTTATGTTCGTCATGGCTCGCTACTTCCCCCTCAAACTCACGCAGCATAGCCACACAGCATAGTAGCCAAGCCCGGTAGCTTACTGCAAACAGCGGACACTGCCAGCAACTCTTACTTCAGCAAGAAGTAACTTAAGATTTTGGCTAATAGCCAAGCCAGCGTTGGTAGCTTGCAGTTGGTGGCATTATAGTAAGGAAACCAAGTATGGAAGCAGGTGCCAAAGCAGGTTTGAGCACTGCTCTATACCAACTTCGTGTTGCTCTGTATCTGAGCTGACAGGCCAAGCGTAGTCGTGTAGGCCTGGTTGGGATTCGATAGATAGTCAAGAGTAGGACAAGCAAAACTAAAGTCAAGTGGGTTAGGACGAATAACGCAATGTCTACCTTGATTTAAGCTTGGTTTATGGAAAGATACAGGGACTTTTTACTGGTCTATTCGCCAAAAAATTAGGAAAATAGTTACATTGATTCTTGAAGCTCCATTTCATCATCTTCCACCTACCTCTTTTTACCATGAAAAAAACACTACTAGCTCTTTCCTTATTGCTAGGTTTGAGTTTGCATGGCTACAGCCAAGGCTCACCACCTATAGTATCGTTTCAGGCACAAAACTCCAACCTGCCCACTGGAAACCGCTTCGGTTCTATTCAGGCGATAGATGCTAATACGGCTTGGGGCGTAGCAGGAACTCCGGTTACCTCGGGCACCACCACCACATTCAATCCTACCCGCTACGTGCGCACCGCCGACGGGGGCACCACCTGGACGCAAGGACTGGTTACAACTTCTGGTTTGACCAACTACGGCGTGGCTAACATATCAGCAGTAAGTGCCACAACGGCTTGGGCTTCTATTTATCCGGTTGCAGCGGGTGGTTCGTCTGGTATCGTGAGAACCACGGACGGCGGTCAGACTTGGACGCGGCAAACTACGGCTGCGTTTTCGGCTTCGGGGGCTTTCACCAACTGGGTGCATTTCTTTGATGCCAACAACGGAGTTTGCATGGGCGACCCCACCGCGCAGGGAACCAGCACCGTTCCGTTCTTCGAGATTTATACCACCTCGAATGGCGGCACCACCTGGACTCGCCTGCCCCGCACCACGGCCATTACCAGTGTTACCGGGGAGTATGGCGTAGTAAATCAGTTCTACGCGTCTGGTAATAACATCTGGTTTCTAACCGGCTACGATACTGGGCTAAGCAATTCAGTGAAGGTGCTACGTTCAACCGACCGGGGCTTAACCTGGACGTCGGGTGGCCCTACTCCCTTCATCGAGCAAGCTTCTGGCATTGCCTTCTCCAGCGCAACCAATGGCTTGGCTTGGCAGCTAGAAAGCTTAGCCGTAACCACTGATGGCGGTACTACCTGGGCCGACCGCCCATACAGCACAGCCTTCCGGGCCAGCGACGTGGCGGCTATTCCGGGCAGCAACATATTCGTGTGCGTAGGCACCGATGCCCGGGTTGCTTCTCCAACGGCCGCCGACATCGGAACGTCGATCAGCCGCGACCTAGGCGCCACCTGGACCACTATCGACAACGCTGCTCAGTACACGGCCGTTAGCTTTGCTTCCGGTACGATTGGCTACGCCGGTGGTTTTGCTAGTACTACCCCGACCGGAACGGTTACGGGTGCAGTAGGCAAATACACGGGCGGTAACATCTTGTCCAATCGTAACCCAGAGTTGCAGAAGGCTTTATCCGTCTACCCCAATCCTAGCAGCAATGGCGTGTTCACGGTGCAGCTAAAGGCCGGGATGAAGGCCGGAGCTTCGGTGCGCGTAGTGGATGTGGTGGGCCGCCAAGTAGTTGCTCAGCAACTAAATGCTACGGCCATTGCAACCAACGCCACGACTGTGGATTTAAGCAAAGAGAAGGCAGGCATCTATATGCTCGAACTTCGCACTGATGCTGGCGTAGCACAACAGAAGCTGGTAGTGGAATAAAGCTGATTCACTACAACACGAAAAGGCCCTCATTCACGCGGATGAGGGCCTTTTTTGTGGCCACAAAGAGGATAGCTGCCTTTTGAGACAGTAAAGTAGAGCAGATACGCAGCAGGCTGCGTGTCGTTGTGGAACAACCTGCTGGCGGGGCGGCTCCCTCGTTTTCAGTAGCAAACCAACTGGCCTTCAAGGCAAACAACGCCGCCTCGACTTACGCGAGGGTAGTATCCGATCCATCGGCTGCGGGCGCTTTATGGGGCAAGCCAAAAGCCTTATGGTGCTCAGTGCCGTGCGCGTGCTGAATGAGTTGGACGCGCAGTGTTGCAACAGGCGCGGTAGACCTCTCAGACAACTCCTTTACAAGCAAATTTGAGTGGCCGCTTGGCGGGCGTACACGAGCTGAAACTTCACCTTCTCAATGGCCCGTTGGGCAGAGGCTAGTGGTGCAGTAGCTGGAAAAGCTGAACGTTGTCAGCCACTTGAAAGGTCTCTTTGTCGGTTGGGAAAGAAGGCTTTTTTTGTGAGTGATTTCGAGTGGATTTTTTGCAGTATATATATAGCATAATTGTGGCAAACGCTGGTAAAAACGCAATAAAATCGGTACTTTTGTAGGATAGCACAACCGCTAAACTTACGCCCGAAACATGAGCGAAACGAAAGAGAAAAGAGCCGACGATCAGTACTCTGCCGATAGCATTCAGGTACTGGAAGGGTTGGAGGCCGTGCGCAAGCGCCCCTCCATGTATATCGGCGACACCGGCGTCAAAGGCCTGCACCACTTGGTATGGGAAGTAGTTGATAACTCCATCGACGAAGCCCTCGCCGGCCACTGCGACCAAATTCAAGTAACCATCAACGAAAACAACTCCGTTACCGTCCGCGACAACGGCCGGGGTATACCCGTCGACTTCCACCAGAAAGAGGGCCGCTCCGCTTTGGAAGTGGTACTCACTGTGCTGCACGCCGGCGGCAAGTTCGATAAAGACTCCTACAAAGTATCCGGCGGCCTGCACGGTGTGGGCGTCAGCTGCGTGAATGCACTCAGCCAAGATCTCAAAGTAACCGTGCGCCGCAACGGCCACATCTACGAGCAGGAATACAAAATTGGGGTTCCGCAATATGCCGTCAAGCAAATTGGGGACACCGAGGAGCATGGCACCGAGGTGGAGTTTCTGCCCGACGATTCCATCTTCACCGAAACCGTCTACAAATACGAAACCGTAGCCAACCGCCTGCGCGAGCTGTCTTACCTCAACAAGGGTATCCGCATCACGTTCATGGATCGGCGCGAGAAAAACGACGACGGTACTTTCATTGGCGAGGAATTTTACTCGCAAGGAGGCCTGAGCGAGTTTGTGCAATACCTCGACGCGGGCCGGCAAGTACTCATGCCCAACCCGATCCACGTTATCAGCGAAAAGGGCGGCACACCGGTGGAAGTGGCCTTGCAGTACAACGATTCGTACCAGGAGCACATCTTCAGTTACGTCAACAACATCAACACCATTGAAGGCGGCACGCACGTAGCCGGTTTCCGCTCGGCCCTGACCCGTACCCTAAAGGCCTACGCCGACAAGTCGGGAATGCTGGAGAAGGCCAAGGTGGAGATTCAAGGGGACGACTTCCGCGAGGGGCTGACCGCCGTTATTTCAGTGAAGGTGCAGGAGCCGCAGTTTGAAGGCCAAACCAAAACCAAGCTCGGCAACTCCGACGTGAGCGGCGCCGTGAATACGGTGGTGGGCGAAATCCTCAACCAGTACCTGGAAGAAAACCCCAAGGAAGCCCGCATCATTATCGAGAAGGTGATTCTGGCGGCTCGGGCCCGTATTGCAGCCCGTAAGGCCCGCGAAATGGTGCAGCGCAAAACCGTGCTCGGCTCCAACTCTCTACCCGGCAAGCTCGCCGACTGCTCGGAATCGGACCCCGAAATCTGCGAGCTATACTTGGTCGAGGGTGACTCGGCCGGTGGTACTGCCAAGCAGGGCCGCAACCGGGCGTTCCAGGCTATTCTGCCGTTGCGCGGTAAGATCCTGAACGTGGAAAAAGCGCAGGAGCACCGCATCTACGAAAACGAGGAAATCCGGAACATGATTACGGCCCTCGGGGTGAGCTTCGAGAAGAAAACCGACGAAGATGACGGCAGCACTTCCCGTTCGCTAAACCTCGACAAGCTCCGCTACCACAAGGTTATCATCATGACCGACGCCGACATCGACGGCTCGCACATTCGGACCTTGATCTTGACCTTCTTCTTCCGCTACATGCGTGAGTTGGTCGACAAAGGCTACATCTTCATTGCCTTGCCACCGCTCTACCTCGTTAAGCGTGGCAAAGAAGAGCGCTACTGCTGGACCGAGGACGAGCGGATGGCCGCCCAAGAGGAAATGGGCCGCGGCAAGCCCGAAACGGTGAACGTGCAGCGCTACAAAGGACTCGGCGAGATGAATGCCGAGCAGCTCTGGACCACCACCATGCAGCCCGCTACCCGTTCCCTAAAGCGCGTGGACGTGGAATCGGCCGCCGAAGCCGACCACTTGTTCGCCATGCTGATGGGCGACGAAGTTCCACCCCGCCGCGACTTCATCGAGAAAAACGCTAAATACGCCAAGCTTGATGTATAATTGAAAGAAAAGGCCCACCGCAAAGTGGGCCTTTTTTGTTGTTAGTCTTATGCGAAGGCGCCTAGCAGAGGTTGGTGCTCAACAGCTGAAGCTGTCTTTCCTCCGTGCAGAAGTCTACGTGTTAGGATAGAGCCCGTAAAGGCTTTTACGAAACCAAAAGACGGCTCCGCAGACCGTTACTTTGGTAAGATAAGCAGCCGCAAGGCAACAGGAGGGGCTAAAATGCGGCAACACAGGAAGACATAACTTAAGTATGCGTCAAAATATCTCGTCTGGAGCTCCATGGGAGCCGATAGTAGGCTACTCGCGGGCCGTGCGGGTAGGCAACGTAGTGGAAGTGGCCGGCACTACAGCGCAGGACGGCGACGTGGTAACGGGCTCCGACGCCTACACGCAAACCAAACGTATACTGGAGAAGATGGCCGCAGCTTTAGATGAAGCAGGGGCGGCGCTGACCGATGTTGTGCGGACCCGGATTTACGTAACCGATATTTCGCAGTGGGAAAGCGTTGGCAGGGCTCACGGGGAAGTGTTCGGGGATATCCGGCCGGCGTCGAGCATGGTGGAAGTCCGGGCCTTGATTGACGCGCGGCTACTGGTGGAAATTGAGGCAACGGCCATCATTTCTTAACCTTGTAATGCCCTTTCCGGGCTGTAAACCCGTATCTTACCCCGTTTTTCCGCTCTGCCTTACTACCATGAAGCTATTTAAATCCGCCGACCTCATCCGTAAAAGCAAATACATCAGCCGCGACTTAAGTTGGCTGCGCTTCAACTATCGTGTCCTCGACCAAGCCAAAGACCCGGGCCGGACGCTGTTTGACCGGCTGCGGTTCCTGAGCATCACGTCGTCCAACCTCGACGAGTTTTTTATGATTCGGGTGGGGTCGCTTTATAACTACCTCGATTATGGCAAGGAGCGAGTCGATTATTCGGGGTTGCGCGAGTTGCCGTTCCGGCGCAAACTGCTCGACTTCGCCCACCGTTTCGTGAACGACCAGTCGCTGACGTATATCAATGAATTGAAGCCGCAATTTGAAAAAAACGGCTTCAATGTGTTGAAAATGGAGGAGTTGACGGAGGTGGAGTTGAAGAAGGTGGATGGGTATTTCAAAAACACCATCTTCCCGCTGCTCACGCCTATGGTCTACGACTCGTACCACGGCTTCCCGCTGATGATGAACCAGATGCTGATTCTGGGGGTGGTAACGCGGACCGGCAGCGGCGACCTGGAAACCGAGAAAGGGCAGGAGCGCCTCACGTTTGTGCAGATTCCGCAAAACCTGTCGCGCTTTTTCGAGCTGAGCCGCAAAGACAAGGTGATGTTCGTGCCCATCGAGGAAATTGTACGGGCCAATTTGCCTAAGCTGTTCCGCAACGTCAGCATCGAATCGGCCGACCTATTCCGCATCACGCGCAACGGTGATTTCACGCTGGAAGAATCGGAAGACATTGATACCGACTTTATCAAGGAGCTTCAGCAGGGACTCAAGACGCGCAAACGCGGCCGGGTGGTGCGGCTGGAAGTGGAATCCAACATGTCGGCTCTGTTGATGTCGGTATTGAAAGAACGCTGGAAGATTGATAACGGTAATGTGTTCGTTATCAACTCGCTAATTGATTTGAAAGGGCTGCTCCAGATCCTGAAGCATCCTAATTTCCGCGGCCGCGGCTCCCGGCTGCCCGCGCCGGTTGCTCCGTTGAGTTTGCCGGAAGGGGCCGACGAGAACCTGTTCGAGTACCTCAAGCACCACGACGTGCTGCTGCACCATCCCTACAACAGCATCGAGCCGATGGTGCGGCTGTTGGAGCAGGCCGCCGAGGACCCACAAGTACTCGGCATCAAGCAAACTATCTACCGCCTCGCCGAAGATTCCAGGGTGTCGGCGGCCCTGCTGAAAGCGGCCGAGAATGGCAAGCACGTATCGGTGCTGTTTGAAATCAAGGCCCGCTTCGATGAGGAGCGCAATATTCGGGAAGGGGCGCGGCTGGAAAAGGCGGGCTGCTTCGTCATTTACGGCGTGTCGAAGTACAAGACGCACACCAAGATGCTCATGATTATCCGCAAGGAAGGAGAGAAGGTGACGCGGTACATGCACATCGGCTCGGGCAACTACAACGAGCAAACCAGCAAGCTTTACACTGATGTGAGTTTGCTTACCACCAACGACGTGTACGGCCACGACGTGTCGGAATTCTTCAACGTCATCACCGGCCACTCCCAGCCCGACGACTACGAATACCTTATTACGGCGCCCAAAGACATGCGCCAGCAGCTTATCCACCTTATCCGGGAGGAAGTGAAGCACGCCAAAAAAGGCTTGCCGAGCGGTATCGTAATGAAAATGAACTCCTTGGAAGACAAGGAGATGATTGATGAATTCTACAAAGCATCAAAGGCGGGGGTACCCATTCGCTTTATTGTGCGCGGAATCTGCTGCTTACGGCCCGGCCGGTCTGGCCTAAGCGAGAACATCGAGGTGCGTAGCATCGTCGGCGACTTGCTGGAACACTCGCGCTTGTTTTACTTCCACCAAGCCGGTCAGCCCAAGATGTACGCCGGCTCGGCCGACGTGATGGTACGCTCCTTCGACCGACGCATCGAGGCGCTGTTTCTGATTGTAAATCCGCAGCTTAAGCGCGAGGCCATCAGCATTCTGATGCTCAATCTGCTGGATAATCAGAACTCTTACACCATGCGGGAAGACGGCGCCTACATCCGCCGTCATCCCGCGCCCGGCGAGCCCAACGTCAACGTGCACCGCGACTTCTACCGCCGCGACGAGGAACGATTGGCCGCCGCCACCCCAGAAGGATTGCTCGATCTGTTGCAACAGGCAACGGTGCATGCCCAGGAGCAAGAGGATGCGCCGGGTGTAGGTAGCGGGGTTACAGCGGCAGAAATTGAGTGTGAAGTTGATGGAATTGAAGTGGACTTCACGGGTGAAGAAGTTGCCGAGCAAGAGGGCGTTGCCTATCCAGTTGTTGCGGATGGCGAGGACAGCGGATTGAACGTGCCGAACGTGTAGGGTGAAATAGCAGCGCGGGCCCCGCTGCCCACCTTGCTACTCCAACTCTGTTATGCTGTTTTCAACGGCAGGGAAGGGGATGCGCTTGGAGTGGTCTTGGCGGGAGCGGATTTCGTCGAAATGCTCCTCGAACAAGGTTTGAAGCATGCCGTCTTTCAAGCCAATGTCGGGCACGATCATCTGGTGCACGTTGGCCCACTCCATGGCGGAGAGGTAGATGTGACCGGCGGGCACGATGACGTCGGCGCGGTCGGGGTTGAGCATGGCCACGTTCACCCGCTCGTCCATGCTCATGCTGGTGAGATTGTGGAGCACAGTGGCAATGCGGCGGCGCGTGACGGGCTTATCGAGCTGCGTTTGCGCAATGCTGTAGAGCTTGTTGATGTTGCCGCCCGTCCCGATAGCGCGCGTTACGTGGTAGCGGCGGGCATTTTCTTTCACCCACTCTTCCATGCGCTGCCACAAATCGTTTTGAGCGCTCGTGGAGGCTAACCCGCTTTCCTCTTGCTGCATCCGCCGGATAGACCCTATCTCGAACGACTGCGATGCCACTTTGCGCCGGTCGTGGTAGATGTTGAACTCGGTGCTGCCGCCGCCCACGTCGATGTGCAAGTAGTGCTTTTTGTCTTCGAGCAGATGTTCGATGACGCGGTTGATGTAAGCGGCTTCCGCTTGCCCATCAATTACTTGCACCGTCATGCCTAGTTCCTGCTGAATGCGAGCTGCTACTTCGGCGCCGTTGGAGGCGGTGCGCATGGCAGAGGTAGCGCAAACCAGATAATGATTCGGGGCTACGTCGTGCACTTCCATCAACAGCTTGAGGGCGTGCAGAAACTTGATGAACTTCTCCTGCTTCTTGTCGGAAATGGTGCCGGTGGCAAACACGTCTTCGCCGAGCCGCAGCGGGTAGCGCACGTATTCCACTCGTTTGAGGCGGTACCGGTCGCCGTAATGGAGGACTGCTGAAATCTGGCAACGGACGGCGTTGGAGCCAATGTCAATAGCGGCCAGTTTCAGTAGGGGATACTCCATCAGGAAGGCGGAAGAGGTGAAAAATCGGGTCAAAGATAGCCGTTTGCAGAAAGCAGACCATCTTTTCTTGAAATTTTCCCATCTGCGGCTACGCACTACAACGCGTTGCGTACGGCTTTGCTCACGGGTGCTTCGCCTTCCAACCACGCCTTAAACGCGCTGGCTTTGTCGCGGCTGATAGCCACTTCTTGCTGTGGCTCAGGGTGTAACTCCAGTTTCAGCTTGCCATTGAAATACGGGTGCAGGCGACGCACGGCGCTCAGGTGCGTGAGCAACTGCCGGCTGGCCCGGAAGAAGTGCAGCGGGTCGAGTAGGCGCTCCAACTGCTCTAGCGTGTAGTCGAGCACGAAGCGGCGGCCGTCGCGGCCGACGAGGTACACCAAGTCGTTGCGCATCTGGAAGTAAGCAATCTGGTCGACTTCCAGGGGCAGCAACTGCTCGCCGCTGGCCACCAGAAAACGGGTTTTGTAGGGCCGACCTGTCAGCGGCAAACTGTCGAGCAGGCGCTCTAGGCGCTGGCTATTTTCCACGGCGGAGAAGGCAGCGCGCAAGTCGTGGTACTTAGCTAGGGCGGCCCGTAAATCAGCGAGCTTGATGGGTTTGAGCAAGTAATCGACGCTGCGCACCCGAAACGCCTTGATGGCGTATTCGTCGTAGCTAGTGGTGAAGATGATGGGGCTGGTGAGGCCTACTTGGTCGAAAATCTCGAAGCTCAGACCGTCGGCTAGCTGGATGTCAGACAAAATAAGGTCGGGCGGCGGGTTTTGGGCAAACCACTGCCGGCCCGCTGCTACGCTGCGCACCACATCCCGCACTACGGCTGTGGGGTCAGCTTGCCGCAGCAACCGTTGCAGCCGCTCGGCGGCGGGGTATTCGTCTTCGATAAGCAGCAGATTCATGTCGGCAGTGAACAGTTAGCAATCAACATTTTCCCGGAGCAAGTAGGCTACCACCACGCAAACCATACTTTTCTGCTAAAACTAGACCCACTAAACGATACTATATCAACTGTTTACTGTCAACAGGGGTACCTTGACGGTGAACAGGCCGTTTTCGCGCAACACTTCCACGGGGCGGGTGGAGAGCAGGCGGTAGCGGCTGATAATGTTGCGCAAGCCTACTTTGGTGGATTGTTCGAGGCCGGTTTTGGGCTGCACATTGTTCATCACGCTGAAGTAGCCTTCGGGGCTCCCACCGGCGCGCAGGAGCACGCGCAATGGGTTTTCCGGAGAAATAACGTTGTGCTTAATGGCGTTTTCAATCAGCATTTGCAGGCTCAACGGCGCGACTTGGGTGGTGTAAGCGGCGGGGGCAATGTCGCGCTCCACTTGGAGGTCGTCGCGGAAGCGGGTTTTGTTGAGGTAGAGGTAGGCTTCCACAAAGTCCATTTCCTCGCGCAGCGGCACGGTGATTTTGTCGCGGCTTACCAGCACGTAGCGGTACACGTCGGCGAGCTGCTCTAAGTAGGTGTGGGCCGGCTCGTTGTCGTCATCAATTAAGGCGGCCAGCGTGTTCAAGGAATTGAACAGAAAATGCGGGTCGAGCTGGCTGCGCAGCGTCTCCAGCTCCGACTGGATGCCGGCCCGGGCCAGGGCCTCGGAGCGTTGCAAGTTCTTTTTCCATTCCCCGAAAAAGTAGACGCTTTCATAAATGGAAGTCACAAACAGCGTAGGCAGCAGGTTTCGCAGGCAGTCTTCGAGTAGCTCTCCTTGGTTGCAGACTTCAATTCCCAACAACCCCCACCCAAAATCGAGGCCGACGGTAGCGGCGAACGTGAGCGGCACGCTTACCAGCGTTTGCATTACCAGCCGCCGCGCCGTGAGGTCGTAGCCCGGATACCAATGCCGCAGGAGCTTGAAAAGCGCCCGGTTGCCTTCCCAAATAGTGATGGTAATGGAAAACGCAACGCAGAGGCCTCGCCACCAGCCTGCGTTTTGCCCCGTCGGAAATCCGTCCGACACTATATGCATAATCACTGCTATCAGCGGGATGCCCACAAGGCGAATCCATTTATCGTTCATGGCAGGAGGGCTGATGAGAGGTGAGGATGCAACAAGCTAAGCCGGAGCGGAAGCTGCTCGCCTAAGCTACTGAATCAGAATGGAATCCGGAAGCGTAGGGTGGATTCCAGGTATTCCATTAAGTCGCCGAAAGTGAAGAGTGGCACTTCGTCGGGAATGGGAATATGGAAGCTGCCTTCCAAGTCAAGCAGGCAATCAACGACGTCAAGTAAGTCGAGGCCTATTTCGCGGGTTGGGCGCAGGTTGAAACTCAGTTGTTTTAGCTCACTGAATTTGTACTGGCTGACAAGGCGCAATGCCAGTTGGAAAAAAGATTTAGTGACAACAGCCGTTAGAGAAATCATAGCAGAATAAAAAGAAGAGTAGAGCGAAAAGACGCACAAAAACCTGTTGATCAGCGCGCGGAATGCATCGGCGCGGCGGACGCCAGATGAGCAGGTCGTTCTTGCGGAACTTGAGCTAGAACGTGAGGCGGTAGAACGGGATAGGCAGGAACCCTTGCTGGTAGGCCGTGCCGATGCGGTTGGTGCGCGGGTTGTAAGCTTGCTCGAACACGTTGTCGTTGTTGGATACGTTTTGCAGGTCGATGGCTATTTCGTGGGTGAGGCGGGCGCGGTTGATTTTATAGCCAAGCTTGACATCGGCCCGGAAATAGTTGGCCTGTTGCTCGCTAAAGGCCCGGTCGTAGCGGTAGATGGCGGTACGAACCTGGCTGGAGGCTTCGTAGTCGAGGGGCGTAACGTAGCGGCCACCCGTGGTAGCTGCTTTCAAACTCACGGTGAACGTATTGGATTTGTGGCCCACCCGGAACTCGCGTCCTAGTAAGGCGTTGGCAACAAATCGGGTGTTGAATGGGGTATTGCGCTCCACTCCGTCGCTGCCCGTGTAGTTGGAGTCAAACAGGGAAGTGGTAAGCAGGAAGTAGTAGCCTTGGGCGAAGGCGCGCTCCAAAGTTAGCTCCACGCCGTAGTTGCGGCCGGTGCCTTCGTTCACGAGGTTGGCCTTGTTGACCGGGGCAAAATCCACTCCTTCGGTCAGGCCGGAATAGTAGCTCGGCGTGCTTTCCACGGGCGCGTCAAACAGCGCCTGGTAGTAGCCCTCGGCGCGTAGGCGCAGATTATCGGAAAGCTGCCGGTCGTAGGCCAGCACCAAATGATGGCTGCGAGTGAAGCCCAAGTCGCGGTTGGTGAGGGCGTATGCACCATCGGGCTGTTGGGTTTGGTAGAAGTAGGTGAGCAGTGGCTGCAAGCTGCTATGCAAGCCGTAGGCGGCGCTCAGCGTGCTGGCCGGCGTCAGTTGGTATTGCAAGCCGAGGCGCGGCTCCAGTACGGAGCTGCCGTTCAGCTCGAAGCGCGAGGCGCTCAGGCCAGCATTGAGCGTAAGCTGCTCGCTGAAACGGTGCTTCCACTGCGCGTAGAGCTGCGAAAAAGCGGTACTGCCGCTGGCGTCGCGCTCGGTTTCGCTGGTGGGGTAGCGACTCAGACTGAGGTAGTTGTACTGAATCAAGTCGACGATGGCACCGGCCGTTACTTGGTCGCGGGCGCTGAACTTGTGGCTTAGCAGCAAGTTGCCCGACAGCTTCTCCTGCGTGAAATCGTTACGGTCGGCCGGAATTTCGGCCAGCACCTCGCGCCCCCGGGCGTACAGAATGGTATCCTGGTCGAACTGCTGCTTGGCCCGCGAGGCCGAGAGCGTGAAGCGGGCCACTGTGCGGTTGCTGAAGCGATGCTCGTAGGAAGCGGCCCCGATGCCGGTGGCGTACTTCACCCGCAGATTCACGCCTTCCTGGCCGTACACGTCGGCTTCGGTCGAGTCCACGTCTTTGCCCAGGAACGCAATGTTGCTGCGCCCGGCTATGGTCCACACGCTCAGGTTGCCGCGCTGGCCCACGGGAATATCCGTTTTGAACGTGAAGTCCTGGTAGTTGGGCGTGCCGGCAATATTGTAGCCCACGGCCTCCAGCAGCGAGAAAATGGAATAACGATAGTTGACTAAGTACGAGGCCTTTGACTTCTGACTGTACGGTCCTTCGGCGCCCACTTCCACACCGTTGAAACCGACTTGGCCCAAAAATTCCTGTTTCTCGTCGTTGCCTTTGCGTAAGCGCAAATCAAACACCGACCCCAATGCGTTGGCATATTCGGCCGGGAAAGCGCCCGTCAGGAAATCAGACTTGGCCAGCAAATTGTTGTTGAGCATGCTCACGGGCCCGCCCGTGGTGCCCTGCGAGCCGAAGTGGTTGGGATTCGGGATGTTGACGCCTTCCAGCCGCCAGAGCAGCGAGGCCGGCGAATTGCCGCGCACCACAATGTCGTTGCGGGTGTCGTTGGCGCCGCTCACGCCGGCAAAGTTCTGCGCCATGCGGGCCGGGTCGCCGAGGCTGCCAGCGTAGCGGTTGGCTTCGATGGGGGAGAAGGGCCGGGCTGATACCGTGGCCATTTCGTTGTTGGGCACGGTGCGGTCTTCGCTGCGGCGGTACACCACTTGCACCTCATCGAGCTTGGTTAGGCGTTCCGTAAGGCCGAGGCTGAGCACCACTTCCTTGCCGGCCGTTACGGTCACCTCGTTGAGTTGCAAGTCGTCGTAGCCGATGGACGTCACCCGGAGCTTCACGCGGCCCACCGGTACGCCCGCCAGCCGGAAGCGGCCATCGGTATCGGTAGTGCCGCCCAAAGCGGGCTCTACGCCTACCACCACCACGGTAGCCCCGACAACGGGCGCTTTTGCCGCCGCATCCAGTACGGTGCCCCGCACGGTTTGGGTGGTGAGCGGAGTCGAGGATTGCGCCTGCGCCGATGGCATAAGAACGGCGGTAAGTAGCACAGCCCGAACGAGGTAAAGCAAGTGTCGCATAGCCTTTAGCAGTTAGTTATAAGCTAAAGGTGGCACCTGAGAGCAGCCCTGGAAACGCAAATGCCGGTGAACCGTCGTTAGCCGCGCCCCAACCGTCGGGAGCCCCGCCCGAACCGTATGCTGGTGGCTGGGGAAGTAGGTGGAAATCAAAGTTGCTACTGTTGGGGTTACTGGCTACTTTGCTTTAACTGCTTCTATCTCAGCTTATGACGCCAACCTTGGAATATCTAACTGTGTCGGCCGCGCCATGGGTAAGCGCCTGGTTTGTGGTCACCACATTGCTTACGGCCGGATTACTCGTGCGCCTGCTGCGAGCAGCAGGCGCGGCCACTACCACATGGCTGATTGGTATAGCCTTGTGGCTGGTGGGGCAGGCTCTGCTGGCGCGCAGTGGTTTCTACCAGCAGCTTCAGCACGTACCCCCGCGCCTAGTGCTGTTTGGCATTCTGCCGGCGTTAGTGGTAATGGGGTATCTGATGGTCAGCCAGCGCGGCCGCGCGTTAACTGATCGGTTGAGTGTGGTAGGCCTTACTGCCTTGAGCGTAGTGCGGGTGCCCGTAGAAATCGTGCTATACGCACTGGCAAGCCAGCATCTGGTGCCGGAACTAATGACGTTCGAAGGCTTCAACTTTGATATCCTATCCGGGCTGACTGCTCCGTTAGTGGCGTATGGCTACCAACGTGGCTGGCTCGGGCGCGGCAGTTTGCTGGCGTGGCATCTGGTGGCGCTGGGCTTGCTGCTAACTATTGTGATACTGGCGCTTTTGTCGGCACCCACGCCGCTTCAACAACTGGCTTTCGAGCAGCCCAACGTAGCAGTGGTGCAGTTTCCATTCGTGTGGCTACCCGTTTTTGTAGTGCCAGTGGTAGGTTTCACTCACTGGGTAGCGCTTCGTAGGCTGCTGAGTGCAAACCGGCAGGCAAGTTCAATAGCTTAAAAACTAGGTACTCCGCTCCTTATATTATTTCGGGAAAATTCAGAAAAAGGTTAGCTGAAAAGGGCGAACCTAAAGCCGGTACGCACTTAAATTGAACAGCATAAATCGGCTACGAACTGCCTCTCACCCTATTATGAGACGTACGCTCAGTGGTTGCGTATATTAAGTGCACTAGTTGCTTGGCTAACTGTCGATTACTTGCAAGCAGGCGGCTTCCCTGCAGAAGCCTCTTTCTGGCTCTTCTAACAACCACTCGTTATGCGCTTTCAGCAGTTTTTCCCGCCCGACTATCTGCAAGAATACGTCCGATACTTTTGGGTGCTGGAAAGTGCCAGTGATTGTGTGGAAATGAGAACCTTTCGGATGATTGCCGACGGTTATCCGGGGTTTATTCTTCAGCAAGCCGAGCAGCAACTCTTTCGTGACCAGACGCAAAAGCAGTGGCCGCGGGCTTTCTTATATGGCCAAACTACCACAGCAGGTGACATATCCGTACCGGGGCCGTTCCGTACGCTAGGCGTCTATTTTCACCCAAGTGCGCTACCTGCCATTTTCGGCTTTAATGCCGACGAGCTAACCAACTCCTGTGTCGGCCTTGATTTACTAGCACCAAGCCTAGCTGAACGACTGATAAACACCCAATCAGTGCCTAAGCAGATAGAGCTTCTCTCGAATTATTTGTTTGAAATGGCCCAAAAAAGCAAGGCGGCTATGAGCAAGGATATTCAGTATTCCCTTAGGCAGATAGATAAGTCAAGCGGGGGCATCTGCCTGCGCGACCTGCACCAAACTCTTGGGGTGACGGAGCGAAGCTTTCAGCGCAAGTTCAAGCAGTGCGTAGGGATACCGCCCAAGTTGTTTTCCAGAATCTGTCGTTTTCAGGTTTCTCTGAACCAACTCCGAAACCACCAGTACCGCAAGCTTTCTGATGTTGCTTTTGAAAACGACTATGGGGATCAGTCGCATTACATTCGTTCGTTTCAGGAATTTGCCGGTTGCTCTCCTTTCCAATACCAGAAACAAGTGAACGAACTCGTAGAAAACTTCCCGCTGCTTGTTCAGTAGCAACTGTCGGTTTTGTTCTATTTTGCCGCGAAGGGGCGCTCGTACTTTGTTGAAAAACAATTAGCTATGAACGCACTCATTTTCGGCGCCACGGGCGGTACCGGCCGCCAACTAGTAGAGCAGGCTCTTGCGCAAGGCCACATCGTTACGGCTTTTGCCCGCAACCCCCGCAACCTTGATCTACAGCACCCCAATCTGCACGTCGGGCAGGGCGACGTGCTGGACTTTGCTTCGGTTGAGCGAGTTATGCAAGGCCAAGAAGTGGTGCTGTCGGCGCTCGGGGCGCCTGCTTCCCAAAAGGACGCAGTGCGGTCGGAGGGGACCCGCCACATCATCCGGGCCATGGAACAAACCGGGGTGCGCCGCTTTATTTGCCTCACCACGCTAGGCATAGGCGACAGCCAGCAGGCGCTGCCCTTCGCCTACAAGTACTTGCTTGTGCCGCTCTTTTTGCGTCAGGCGTTTGCCGATTCGGAACGGCAAGAAGAATATATCCGCCAGAGCGCTTTGGAATGGACCATTGCCCGCCCCGGCACGCTTACCAACGGCCAGCGCACCGGCCAGTACCGGCACGGTTTTCCTGCCTCCGAAAAGGGCCTGAAGATGAAGATTTCGCGGGCCGATGTAGCCGACTTCATGCTCCGGCAAGTGCAGGACCACGCCTACCTGCGCAAAGCCGCGTCTTTGTCGTACTAGCTTCAATACGGATCAAGCTGGCACTATTGGTCGATGCGGAAGCCTAAGCCAAACTGAATCAAGCCGCTTTCTTCGGGTGACACTTGGTAGGAAACCGACAAAGCCAACTGGTCGGTGACGGGAGCCAGGTAGAAGCCGGCGCCGTAGCCGTCGTGCCAGCCACCCGGCGAGGCGCCCTTGTAGTACACCCGGCCCTTGTCGTAGAAACCAAATAGGCCGTAGGAGAAGGGCAAGAAGTTATTTTTCACTTGACCGATTGCCAAACGTATTTCGGAATTGAAGAACAGGCTGGCATCACCCGTAAAGCGGTTGCGCACGTAGCCCCGCAGGTTTTCGCGCTGGCCTAAGTAGGCCAGCTTATAGAACGGAATTTCCTCGGTTTTGCCGTACGTTTTGGCCCCGCCGCCCTTGAGTACCAGCGTTACCGGAATCAGCAGGCGGGCGGTGCCGTAGTATTCGGCGAAGCCTTGCGTGAGGCCGTAGTTGCTCTTATCGTTGTTGAGTTGGAAGTAAGTATCGTGTTGAGCTCGCAGCCGGACCCCGCGCCGGGCAAATTGCTGCCGGTCACGCAAATCCAAGTCAATTAGCGCATTCAACCCCGCTAGCCGCTGCAAAGAGGTGTTCGGGACTGGTGCATCAGACTGAGGCGGATTGCTAACTAGTTGGCCTAAGTAAGTGTTGCGGCTGAAATTGGTTTCATATTGCTCGTAGCCGGCACCTAAGCGAAAGAGGCTGCGCTGGAAGAATACTCGCTCCGTGAACACATTGCCCCTATACCCTCTGTAACGGGCTTTGTAGTAATTGTCGTCGTACAGATCGTCGTTCTTGGTGGTATTGTTGCCAAGTCCGAAGAAGTTGTAGAACTGGAAGAAATTACCGTACTCGGCCCGAGCCCCAATATCGAAAAGGCCAATGGCGTGGCGGTGGCGCATATTGAGGGCCACCTCGAAGTTGCCGTTCGTGGAGCCTTGCACATCAAAACCGTAAAGGTTTTTGAAACCAGGTTTGCGGAAGCCCTGCCGCACAATATCCACCCCGATGCCCGCGCCGAACCCGTCGCTCTGGTTGTAGATGAGCGTGGCGCGTGGCCGATACCCGTCGTAGTTGAACGCCTCCCGGTCATAGCTGTTGACGGCTTGGTTCGGGGAGGTGCGGTTGTCACTTTCTGGTCCTAGCGTGAGGTTGGTATCGGGCACATCGTACACTTTGGTGAGAGTGCGCAACCCGCTCACTTGCGAATTGTCGGCAATCTGGTCTTTGCCGTCCCCCCCGATGATGCGCACCAGCACGCTGTTTTTGGCCGCGCCAGTCACGGTAAAGATGTCCTTGCCATCGAGGCCATACAGGCTAACTTCGTCGGTTTCATTGTGTTTGAACGTGCGCTCGAACAGCGGGGCGCCCTCAGGCTGGTCGCCTTCCTTGGCTTTATCGAACATCCGGACCCGCACGTTGCCGTCGGCCTGGCGGTCAACCTGGAACACTTCGGCTTTGTTGGAGCCCACTACATCTACCCGCTTGGCCAGCATCAGGTAGTACTCGTCCAGTGCTTTGGGCAGCTCCTGAATGCGGGCTTTGAGCTTGCGGTTCAAGTCGTTGCCCGACAGCGGCATCATTTCCTTGGGCAGATGGGCGGTGGCTTGGTCGATGGTGGCGGGCGTAATCTTGGTTTGCATGTACTGCCCGATTTCCTGCCATTGCTCCCGCGTCAGGCTTTGGAGCAGGAACCGGTCGAGGTTGCGGGCGGGCCAGTTCAGGCTTTCTAAGTCGTGAAATTCGCTCTGAAAGTCTTCGATGCTCGGCACGGCCCATTCGCGGTTGGCGAGGTACGTTAGCAGGCCGTTCCAGAGCGTAAACGACTGGTCCCGGTCGCGCGGAATAGGCTTGTAAACGGTGTTTTTGCCTTCCTTGTAACCGGCCCATTTCCAATTGTCTTCGTGCTTGCCGAAGTCGGCCACCAGCATATCAAAAGCGCGGGCCTTGCCGAAGGCGACGGCGTCGATGCGGTTGTCGTGGTCTTTATAAAGTTGGCGGAAAAAGCTAAACGAGCGACGTACCTCATCGGCCCCGCCAAAACCGGGCAGGTTGGGTTTGGGGTCCCCAGGACGGTCTTCGAGCGTACCAAACAAACCCGCGTATTCCTGCCGGTAGGGGCCGAGCTGCTGATTGTCGGGCAGCACGAAGAGGCGGGGGCGGGCGTGCAGAATGTCGGTTTGGTCGAGCAAAGAGCCCGTCACCAGCGCCGAGTAGGGGTGGGCCGTGGGCGTGATGCCGCGCAGCACATTTGCCGCCACGGAAACACGCAGCTCCGGCGGCAGAATTTTGGTTACGTCCTTGTCAACGGACCGGAACACGTACTCCGACGAGTCGGCGGCAACTAGTTTGAGGGAAGTTGTCTGGCGTCCGCCACCACGCCCAAAAATCCGTAGGCCGCCTTTCTCGGCGTTCAAGTCCAGGGTAGGTACCGACACGGGTTGGGTCCAGGAAGAGCGGTAGAGTGGACCTAAAAAGAACCGGGCCGCACCGGAGCCAGCGTATTGTTTGCCAGCCGCCAGCGTCTGAACGGGTGGGGTTGGAGCGTCGGGCTTCACTTCGGCCACGCCTCTCGGTGCCGTGGGGCACTCCGGGACGAAGCTGTTCACGGGCACGTTGGGCAGCCGTGGCTCCTGGCACGCCGATTGAAACAGCGTGGCCGCATAAGCTTCTTTAACGGTGGTGCCAGGGTTATCAAAAGTGTAGAAATATGCCTTTACGGTGCCGTCAGCGTAATACTCTAGTTTGGAAAAGCCCTCCTCCGACTTATTGAACTGCGAGCGGGCATTGGCCCCAACGTGCTGCTTTTCCACAAAAGACCCGGATACCAAATGGTAGTTGTCTTCGAAGCGGGTGAGCTGCAAGCTGTAGTCGTGGGCGGCCGCGTATATCGCGCCGGGGTTATCACGCAGCGTACTAAGCATCTCCTTGCGGAAACCCTGATAAGCCGGATTGGCTAGGTCGCGCGGGGTGCCCACGTTCTGCCGATACGCCGCGTAGATGCTGCCCGCCACCGGCGGCAACAAGTGCCGACTTAGTGGCTGGCTGCCGCCGTATACCCCGTTGGTAACCACAGGCTGGTGGCCGACCAGCAGCACGTTTTTGCCCTTGGTATCGTCGAGGACGTCCTGCAACTGTTCCCGAAATTCATCTTGCGTAAGCGTTTTGCAATCGGTATCGGGGGCTTCGGGCCGGTCGAAGGGGTGCGTAAACCAAGGGGAGTTCAACGCTACTAGGCGCACATTGGGCGCCACATCGATTACCTCCGGGCCAGGGCAGCCGCCAGTAGGAGCGAAAGCATTCTGGTTAGGTAAGCGCTTCTCGATATAGTCTTCGAGGCGGCGCACCCGCTTTAAGCCATCGGGGCCGGAATTGGCCCAGTCCCGGTCGCCGGGCACAAAGTAAATTTTACCGTTTGGCAGATCCTTTACTAAAGCCAAAAGAGCGTCAATGCGGGCAGTTTCATCGGTCCGACTGGAATCTTGCTTGGTGCCTAGTCCCTGCGGCCCTACCATATCCCCGAGGTGGACAACCGTGAAAGCGCCAGCTTGCTGCTCCAATGCCTTCCGCAACGCTTGCAGATGGGTGGTCGGCAGGTCGGCGGTAGCCGTGTTGCCGAGCAAGTAAACCGTGTGGGTTGCCGCGGTTGAGGTTTGAGCCAGAACAGGTGATGTTGTGGCCAAGCCAAAAGCAGTTAGCAACAGACAGCGCAGGTGTGGATGCATAGGAAACGAACTAGCTACCTGCATGCGCAGGGATTAGGCAAAAGATTTAACCTAGATTTAATTTCGGTTGGCCCTTTTAAACTGCTCTATGCTCAAAAGGTTGGCTCCTGGGTAGCAACAACCAGCGTAACAGCAAGGAACAGCAGGCAAGGCAGCCCCAGCCAAACCGCTTCGTTGGCAAGTGTCCATAGTGGTGATTGCCCCGCAAAATTGCGAACCTCAGTAGGTAATGCTTGAATGAAACAACATCCAAAGAAGTAACGCGGCTGGTCGAACGGACTGAAAAAAGTTGCTCCCAAACTACCTGTAATCTTGGCATCATGCACACGGTATGGAGCAGCAACACCCATGGTCGTGCCCAGTGCTGCATGTCCGAAAACCGAAGCTATGGATATAAGGTGCTTTAGCGCGAGCCTGAGGTTCGCGAGTTAGTAGGCAGTGAATACTGTTAACGCCCGCAATGTATAGTTGTTTTAGTATACTAAAACGAGGATTTGTACTAGCACCTACAAATTGCTTCGCAACTCTGTTGCCACTCGTGTTACTCCCGTGGTAGCTGGTTCCGTGATGAAGTGCAGGTTAGGCCGGCTCACTAGTGGCGGCTGGTGCGGATCGATGACGTAGATAGGACAAGAACTAGGGGCGTAATGCACCAAGTTGGCCGCAGGATACACCTGCAAGGAGGTGCCTACTACCAGAAAGATATCGGCCGTCGCCGCTTCATCCATGGCTAGTTCCATCAGCGGCACCTGCTCGCCAAACCATACAATGTTTGGCCGAAGTTGATGCCCTTTTTCGCACATGTCTCCCAACTCAATCCGGTCCGATTTCATGGGGTACACCAGTTCCTCATGCAGCGAGCTGCGCGACTCAAACAGCTTGCCGTGCAAATGAAGTACTTGCGAAGAACCAGCCCGTTCGTGCAAATCATCCACGTTCTGGGTTAATATCACTACTTCGAACTGCTCCTCCAATTCCACCAGGGCCCGGTGGCCAGCATTAGGCTGCGCTGCCCGTGCGGCCGCCCGACGTTGGTTATAAAAGTCCAGCACTAATTCCGGATTCCGAGCCCAGCCTTCTGGCGAGGCCACATCTTCCACCCGATGCCCTTCCCAAAGTCCATCGGAACCCCGGAAAGTAGCCAATCCACTTTCCGCACTTATGCCTGCGCCGGTTAGGGCCACCAGTTTCTTTTTCATGCGCTAAATGTAGGGTGAAGTACCCTTTGGGGTTAATTGTACTACTGGAAATAGTTGTGAAGAGCCAGAACTACTGTCCTATTCCCACACAAAAAACCGGCCTGCCGATTACTCAGCAGGCCGGTCCATAGCAACTTTCTAAAAGCTTACTTGGCTTTCGCCGTTGCTTTCTTGGCGGCAGTGCTCGTCGCTTTTTTTGCTACTGGTTTTTTGGCGGCGGGTTTCTTAGCCGTAGCAGTTGGCTTTTTCTTGGCGGGCTTATCAACTGCATCGGCCGCGTCAACTTCGGGTGCTGATTTCTTGGCGAAGCGGCCTCCTTTGGCGGGCTTATCGGGAGTGGCAGCGGCCAGTTCCAGGCAGCGCTCTAGCGTGAGACTGGCCGGCTCTTCTCCCTTCGGAATCTTCACGTTCTTCTTGCCAGCTACGATGTAGGGACCAAACCGACCATTGAGTACCTGCACATCCGGATTTTCCGGGAAATCTTTAATGAGGCGTTCCGCATCAGTTTTGCGCTTGTTTTCGATGAGGTCGATAGCCTCCTGCGCCGTGATGGTATGCGGGTCCTGCTCTTTGGTGAGCGAGTAGAACTTGCTGTCGTGCCGGATGTAAGGGCCGAAACGACCCAAGGCCGCTGTCATGTCTTTGTCTTCGAACTGGCCCACAATGCGCGGCAACTTAAACAGATCAAGCGCCTCTTCCAGGGTAATGTTCTCGATGAACTGGCCTTTACGCAAGCTCGCATACACAGCTTTCTCGCCTTCGGGGGCACCCTCTTTCGGCTCGATCTGCACGTACGGACCGTAGCGGCCCAGCCGGGCCGTCAGCTTCTGGCCGGTTTCGGGGTGAATACCAATGACGCGGGTGCTGCCCAGCGTACTGCGCTCGATATCCTGGCCACGCTCCACCGTGGCGTGAAAAGTGCTGTAGAAACCCGACAGCATATCAGTCCACAATTCGTGGCCGTTGGCTATCTGGTCGAATTCGTCTTCCACTTTTGCCGTGAACTGAAAGTCAACGATAACGGGGAAGTGCTCTACCAGGAAGTCGTTGACTACCATGGCTGTATCAGTGGGGAAGAGCTTGGCTTTATCGGCCCCGAAGGTTTCCGTTTTCACTTCCGTTTTCACTGTGTCACCGTCCAGCGTTAGCACATGGAACTTGCGCTCTTTGCCTTCGCGAGAATCCTTTTCCACGTACCCGCGCTTCTGAATCGTGCTGATAGTAGGAGCATAGGTGGACGGCCGGCCAATGCCCATTTCTTCCAGTTTCTTCACCAGCGAAGCCTCGGTATAGCGCGCCGGCGGCGACGCGAAGCGCTCCATAGCCCGCAGCAGTTGCAAGGGCAGTTGCTGACCTACGCTCAACGGTGGCAAGCCGCGCGAAAACGACGAGTCTGCATTAGGCTCTTCGTCCAGCTCTTCTTCGTCCTTGCTTTCGGCATACGCTTTCAAAAAGCCTTCAAACGTAATAACCTCGCCCGTCGCCGTTAGCAAAACGCCGGGCTGTGTGCTAATGCCAATGCTAGCAACGGTGCGCTCAATTACGGCATCAGCCATCTGCGAGCCCATGGCCCGCTTCCGAATCAGGTCATACAAACGCTGTTCCTGCGAGTCGCCGCCAGCCTTCACCAGCGCGAAATCGGTAGGGCGAATGGCTTCGTGCGCTTCCTGCGCCGAGGCTGACTTGGTTTTGTAAACGCGCGTTTGGGCGTACTCAGGGCCGTAGGCGCGGCTGATTTCAACGCGGGCCGCATCCAGGGCATCCTGCGAGAGGTTCACCGAGTCGGTCCGCATGTAGCTGATTTTACCGGCTTCGTAGAGCTTCTGCGCTACGCTCATCGTCTGGGCTACCGAAAAGCCTAGTTTGCGCGAGGCTTCCTGCTGCAAGGTAGACGTGGTGAACGGTGGCGCGGGGCTGCGCTTGCCGGGCTTCTTCTCCAGAGTTGAAATCCGGTAATCGGCGCCTACGCACCGTGCCAAGAAAGCCTCTGCCTCGTCCCGAGTCTTGAAGCGGGTGGGCAGATCCGCTTCCAGCACCGCGCCGCGGCCCGCATCGAAGCGCGCCGTTACGCGGTACGCCGACGTCACTTTAAACTGGTTGATTTCCCGTTCCCGCTCCACCACAATGCGCACGGCTACGCTCTGCACGCGGCCGGCTGAGAGGCCAGCCTTCACCTTTTTCCAAAGCACGGGGCTTAGCTCGAACCCTACCAACCGGTCGAGGACGCGGCGAGCTTGCTGCGCATTCACCAGGTTCAGGTCGATTTCGCGCGGGCTAGCAATAGCATTGAGGATGGCGTTCTTCGTGATTTCACGGAACACAATCCGACGGGTTTTGTCGGTGCCGCTTAAATTGAGCGTTTCAGCTAGGTGCCAGGAAATGGCCTCGCCCTCTCGGTCGTCGTCACTCGCTAGCCATACGGTTTCCGCTTCCTTCGACAGCTTCTTGAGCTGCGCGATTATCTCTCGCTTGTCGGCCGATACCACGTAGGTAGGCTTGAAGCCGTTGGCTATGTCAATAGCATTGTTGTCCTTCGGCAAATCACGAACGTGGCCGAAGGAACTCTTAACGACATAGTCTTTGCCTAAGTAACCTTCTATGGTTTTGGCTTTGGCAGGCGACTCGACGATGACTAGGTTTTTGACCATTGGATGGATAAAATTGCTACGGTAGAGGGCCAGCTAAGATGGAGACTCGGTATAGAAAACGCGGCGATGGGCAAGAAGTTGAATTTTGCCGCAAAGATGGTTTAATAATCTGGTGTGCCAGTGCCTGTCGCACAATAACTCTGCCACAGCCAAATACTTTGGCATGAGGTAAACAGAAAACCACCGGCAACTGGTTCACTGAAATCTTTTCCTTGTCTTGCTTTCAAGCCCAGAATCCTGTGCGAAGGAACAAGTGTATTCGTTACCTTTGCCAAGTAGAGAAAGGCCGTTTTCGGTGTATTCTCGTTTGCTTCGCCTACTTCCACGGGCCTCGCTACTCCTACTTTATGGCATCAGGTAAGACTACTACCCCCTCCACCCGTCGCGCCACCCCTGCGGCTGCTCCCGACTCCGTTGTTGAACCCGGCCAACTCACCGAGGTTACTTCCAACGGGGAAAGCACGCGCAAACGCGGAACCGGACGCAGTACCCGCAACTACGAAGCCGTTCAAAACCCCGACTACGTCAACGATCAACTCAACCGAGTGCTTTATGCCCTCGACGCCTTCAAAAAAGGTGACGTATCAGTGCGCCTCACCAAACAAACCGACGACATCTTCGCGGAAATAGCCGAAGCCTACAACTCGATGGTCGAGATGATAGGCGGCGTGGGGGGAGAAGTGTCGCGCATCTCGAAAGTGGCCGGCGTAGAAGGCAACCTAAAGGCCCGCGCTTCCGCCGACAACGCTGCTGGTTTCTGGCGCGACATGATCAACAACATCAACGGCTTAGTGGATAGCATTGCCGTGCCGGTGTTGGAAGTGGGCAAGGTGCTTAAGAACATCAGCAAAGGCAACCTCGACGAAACCTTCCAGATTCCGGTATCCGGCGACTTCAAGGTGATGGCCGAAACCATCAACAAGACCATCGACAACCTGAACCTGTTTGCCGGCGAAGTAACCCGCGTGGCCCAGGAAGTAGGTACCGAAGGCAAGCTCGGCGGTCAAGCCTCGGTGCCCAACGTGGGCGGCGTCTGGAAGGACCTCACCGACAACGTGAATACCATGGCCTCGAACCTGACGAGTCAGGTGCGCGACATTGCCAACGTGGCCAGCGCCGTGGCCAAGGGTGACCTGACGCAGAAGATGACGGTGGACGTAAAAGGCGAAATCCTGGAGCTGAAGAACATCCTCAACCAGATGGTGGATTCGCTCAACATCTTCGGCGACGAAGTAACCCGCGTGGCCTTGGAAGTAGGCACCGAGGGCAAGCTCGGCGGTCAAGCTTCCGTGCCCAATGTCGCAGGCGTGTGGAAAGCACTGACCGATAACGTAAACTTCATGGCCTCGAACCTGACGAGTCAGGTACGGGACATTGCCAATGTGGCCAGCGCGGTAGCTAAGGGCGACCTAAGCCAGAAAATGACGGTGGATGTGAAAGGCGAGTTGCTCGACCTGAAGCAGAACCTCAACCAGATGGTGGACTCGCTGAACCTGTTTGCCGGCGAAGTAACCCGCGTAGCCTTGGAAGTAGGTACGGAAGGTAAACTTGGCGGTCAGGCATCGGTGCCCAATGTGGCAGGTGTGTGGAAAGAACTGACGGATAACGTGAACTTCATGGCCTCGAACCTGACGTTGCAGGTTCGAGACATTGCCAACGTAGCCACCGCCGTTGCTAAAGGCGACTTGACACAAAAAATCACCGTGGAGTTGAAAGGCGAACTGCTCGACCTGAAGCAGAACCTCAACCAGATGGTGGACTCGCTGAACCTGTTTGCCGGCGAAGTAACCCGCGTGGCGCTGGAGGTTGGCACCGAGGGTAAATTGGGTGGACAAGCACTGGTACCGAACGTGGCCGGTGTCTGGAAGGAGTTGACCGACAACGTAAACTTCATGGCCTCAAACCTGACGAGTCAGGTGCGCGACATTGCCAACGTGGCTACCGCCGTTGCCCGCGGCGACTTAAGCCAGAAGATGACGGTGGATGTGAAAGGGGAAATCCTGGAGCTGAAGAACATCCTTAACCAGATGGTGGACTCGCTCAACATCTTCGGCGACGAAGTAACCCGCGTAGCCCGCGAAGTAGGCACCGAGGGCAAGCTTGGCGGCCAAGCCGCCGTACCGCGCGTGAGTGGCACCTGGAAGGACCTCACCGACAACGTAAACTTCATGGCCTCGAACCTGACGAGTCAGGTGCGCGACATTGCTAACGTAGCCAGCGCCGTGGCCAAAGGCGACCTGACGCAGAAGATGACGGTGGACGTGAAAGGCGAAATCTTCGACCTGAAGAACATCCTCAACCAGATGGTGGATTCGCTCAACATCTTTGCGGGCGAAGTAACCCGGGTAGCCCGCGAGGTAGGTACGGAAGGCATCTTGGGAGGCCAGGCTTCGGTGCCCAACGTAATGGGAACTTGGAAAGACTTGACCGATAATGTGAATACTATGGCCTCGAACCTGACGAGTCAGGTGCGCGACATTGCCAACGTAGCTACCGCCGTTGCCAAAGGAGATTTGAGCCAGAAAGTAACTGTAAATGTGAAAGGTGAGCTCCTTCAGTTAAAGGAAAACCTTAACCAGATGGTGGACTCGCTGAACACCTTCGGCGACGAAGTAACCCGGGTGGCCCGCGAGGTAGGCACCGAAGGCAAGCTCGGCGGCCAAGCCGATGTGCCGAACGTACGCGGCACCTGGAAAGACCTTACCGACAACGTAAACTTCATGGCCGCTTCGCTCACCAGCCAAGTGCGCGACATTGCCAACGTCACCACCGCCGTAGCCCGCGGCGACCTAAGCCAGAAAGTATCGGTGGATGTAAAAGGCGAGCTGCTCGACCTCAAGGACAACATCAACCGGATGGTCGACTCGCTCAACATCTTTGCGGGCGAGGTAACCCGCGTGGCGCAGGAAGTAGGCACCGAAGGCCGCCTTGGTGGCCAGGCCGAAGTGCCTAACGTGAGCGGCGTTTGGAAAGACCTCACCGACAACGTAAACACCATGGCCGCTAACCTCACCACCCAGGTGCGGGGCATCGGCAAAGTGGTAACCGGCGTGTCGCAAGGTGACCTGACGCAGAAGCTAACGCTGGAAGCCAAGGGCGAAGTAGCCGAGCTAGCCGACACCATCAACCGCATGGTGGACGACCTGAACCGCTTGGCGCAGGAAGTAAGCCGCGTGGCCAAAGTGGCCGGGGTGGAAGGCAAACTAACCGAACGGGCCACGGTAGGCGGCGTGAGCGGCTCGTGGAAGGAAATTGTGGATACGCTCAACGACCTGCTCGAATCCATTGCCTCACCGGTACTGGAAGTGAGCCGCGTGGTACGGGCCATATCGGAAGGTGACCTCACCCAGCAAGTGGAAATCCAGACCGCCGGCGACATTCAAGCCATGGCCGACGCCCTCAATCTGGCCGTCGACAACCTCAACGACCTATTGGCCGAAATCAACGAGTCGTCGCAGGTAGTGGGCACATCGTCGGAGGAAATGGCGGCGAAAGGGCAGGAGATGAGCCGGGTTACCGTTGACGTGGCCTTGGCTATGCAGCAGATGGCCGAAGGTGCGCAAAACCAAGCTCTTAAGACTGACCAAGCCTTCAAGCTGATCGAAGAAATCATGCAGGCCACCAAGGAAACGGCCGGCAAGGCCGATGTTGGTATCAAGGCGGCTATTCTAGGAGAGCAAACCTCGCAGCTCGGTTTGAAAACGGTGGCCGAGGTGGTAAAGAACATGGAAGAGATTTCGGCGGCGGCGGCCCAAACGGCCCGCACCATTGAAGTGCTTTCCAACCGCTCGCAAGATATCAGCAAGACGCTGGCGGTTATCACCGACATTGCTTCTCAAACCAACCTGCTAGCCCTAAACGCCGCCATCGAGGCAGCGCGGGCGGGCGAAGCAGGCCGTGGTTTTGCGGTAGTAGCCGAAGAAATTCGGAAGCTGGCCGAAGGTTCCCGTCGTTCGGCTTCGGAAATCGGGACGCTGGTTGACGACGTGAAGAAGGATACTACGAGCGCCGCCACCGCTATTTCCACCATGGAAGGCCGGGTACTGAAAGGCAAGAACGCCACCTTTGAGGCCAGCTCGGCCTTCAAGAACATTGCGACTAGCTCGGGCGAAACCCTACGCACCTCCCGCGACATCCTGACTGCCACCGAGATTCAGAAAACCTCGATTGGCGACGTGGTGAAATATGTGGAAGAAGTGGTAGCCATTGCCGAGCAAACCGCTACTGGCACGCAGCAAGTAGCTGGCACGGCCAAAGGGTTATCCAGCTCGATGTATGAACTGACGGTATCGAGCCAGCGCCTGACCGATATTGCCGATGACTTGCAGCTCGGCCTCTCCAACTTCCAGTTGCTGGAGGAAATTGAGCCCGAGCCCGAACCAGAGCCTGTTCGGTCCCGGCGCGTAATGCGTCGGCCGGCCGTGCAGCCGCAGCCGGTTTCCGCTACGCCGGAGCGTGATCGAGCAAGCACTCGCCGCACCAACGCCGCTACCGATGCTGCGCACGCGCAAGCAGTAGCAAATCGGCCACTGGTAGCCACTCGCCGGGGTGATGCTCGGCCAACGGCGGAAGCTCCCGCCCCAAACCGCAAGCACACCAACGCCGAACAAGCCGAAGCGCAACGCAGCCGCAAGGTGAGCCGGCGTGCTAGCAACGAAGAACCAAAGGCTTCCAATGGAACGGTTGCTCCTGCGGCACCAAAGGCTCCCGACCAAAAGCCAGTTAAAGGCCGTTCGAAAGAGAAAGTGAAATAGTAGGCCGTCGTGTCAACCCCTTGTCTGCTTTACTGGAATGTCATGCTTCGGCAAGTCTGAAATGCCGTTCTAGTAAGGCAGGCAAGGCACTTCGGTGTTGCCGCAGGCAAACACTGAATGGAGCCGAGAGGTTGGTGTACTGCTCGATGAGCTGCCAGTACCTGCCGGTGTTTTACGTAGCAGCTCTCATACCTAAGTTTTTATTGTTTGATGCCTGACGCAGAACAAACCAGCGACAAGAAAATCTCGAAGCCCGACGCCATCATTCAATTGATTGTCTTTCGGCTCGGCGACGAGGAATATGGCCTGCGCATCGAGCAGGTGAAAGAGGTAACGATAACGCCCGAAGTGGCGCGCATGCCCAAAACGCCGCCTTTTATCAAAGGTATTGCCAACCTGCGCGGCGATATTATTGCCATCGTTGACTTGGAAGAGCGTTTTGGGCTGCGACCAGCGGGGCAAGAACTGCCGGCTACGTCGTACACGCTGGCCATCGAAGCCAAAGACTACACCATTGGGATTGTGGTGCGAGAAGTGCCGCAGCCGTTATCGATTCCGATTTCCATTATTGAAAAAGCGCCGGAATTCATTCAGGACATCAATATAAACGACAAGTACATCGAGGGCATTGCCAAAATAGACGGGCGCATTATCATCGTGCTCGACATGCTGAAGCTGCTGACTCCCTCCGAGATAATGCAATTGCAGTCTTCCTGAACATCTTTGCCTGCCGGCCGCCGTACAACGTCCAGCTTTTATCCTTTCTGCTCTCCTTCTGGATTTTTGAAATACGCTCTATGAAAAACCGCATCCTCATCGTCGACGACTCTTTCTACATGCGCACGATGCTCAAGAATGTGCTTACTGATGCTGGCTATGAAGTAGTGGGCGAAGCCGCCAATGGCCAGCAGGCCATTGAAATGGCCGCTGCTACCAAGCCCGACCTCATTACCCTCGACGTAATTCTGCCCGACAACACTGGCCTTGATGTACTAAAAGGTATTCGCGAAAATGACCCCGATGTAAAGGTGGTGATGTGCAGCGCCGTAGGCCAAGAAGTGATTGTAAATGAAGCCTTGGAAAGCGGAGCTTCCGCTTACATCGTGAAGCCTTTTTCGGAAGAGAAAGTGCTAGAGATAGTGGGAGGGGCGCTCAGCGCGGAGTAGCAAATTGCTGTAGTTGCTTACCACGCAGCCAGCCGGCTTTTCGGCTTACTGTGGGCCTGCCAGTTGTATTGGTTTTCTTTCTCGTGCCTGATATTCTCGTTTCACAAACTGTTTTGCTTGGTAGCTTGCCCACCGCCGGGCGGCTTGCTCTCACGCGCCTGCTACAGCAGCTAGGGCTACGCGTAAGTGGCATTAGCGAAAATTCAGTTGAATTCATCACGCAGGTTCGCCGTCTTCGTCCCGCTCTATTGATTGTAGGGGATGCGCAACTGCGTGACCTGGAGGTGCTTAGCCGCTATGCGGTGTTGCCAGTGCTGCTGTACTGCGAAAGTCAGCCGCTGCCGGGCATGTTGCGAGAGGCTAGCCGCTGGGGCGTTTTCGACTTTATTCTGGCTGGTGCCGCCGCGTCAGATTGGTCGCGCACCATCACGCGCAAACTACAGGTAGCTCCACTACGGCCGGTTTCATTGTGGCGGGAAGTAGGCGGCGCGGCGGCCGTACCGGGGCTGCCGGGAGGAGTGGTGGTGATTGGAGGCTCTACGGGCAGCCCGGCAGCAGTCGAGCAACTGGTGCGGGCCTTGCCGGCTACCTTAGCCTGTGCAGTGCTGGTGGCCGTGCATTTGCCGGCATCTTTTCTAGGGTCCTTTGTGAAGCGTCTGACGCGGGCTACTTCGCTGCCAGTCATGGCTGCCGGAGTGGGTACCCAACTAGCGCCCGGCTGCATTTTGGTGGCGCCGGGTGGCCGCAATCTTGTAGTGAAAGCCGCGCTGCGTACGCCCTGGCAGTGCTGGCAAACCGATTTCTCTGCCGAGACCAGTGCTTCCGGTGATGAGCCGTCCATTGATATTCTTATGCATTCGGTAGCGCAAACGGTGGGCGCCAACGTGCTGGGGGTAGTACTCACGGGCATGGGTTGCGACGGTACGCGAGGGGCACAGGCCATCCGGCAGCAGGGCGGCACAGTGCTAGTGCAGGACGAAGCTTCGTCGGTGCTTTTCTCGATGCCAAGTTCGGTTATTCAGGCGGGATGGGCCAATGCGGTGCTGCCACTGGCAGCATTGCCCGAAGCTATCATGCAGTATGCTGGGCAATTCCGGCGGACGGTAGCCGGTGGGCGCAGTACAAATTCATCTATTCCTTCCTCGCGTCGTTTGGTTGAGTTATGAAATCACGCGAGCAGGAATACCGGGAAATCTTTATGGCGGAGGCGCTCGAATACTACGATGCCATGAGCCGACATATCAGCGAGCTAGAGCGCAACCCACAGGACCAGCCCGCCCTCAACGAGCTGTTCCGGCTCATGCACAACCTGAAATCCAATTCTCGGGCCATGGGCTTCACCGGAATTGGCGAAGTGGCGCACCATATGGAAACCATCTTCGGCTTGATTCGGGACAAGCAACGAGATTTTGCCGGCAGTTTAAGCAAAGTGCTTTTCTCAGGAGTTGACACTTTGGGCACCATGATTCGGGCCGTAGGCGAGGAAGTGGCCTTGCCCGATGTAACCACGTTGCTCGATAACCTCGACCGCTTGGTGCAGGGCCAGGAACCAGAGCTACCCGAAGAAGACCTAAGCGACGAGGAAGCCAACCGCAAGCTAGAGCTTTCGGATTTGGTGTATATCCAGATCAAAAAGCTCGACCATTTACTTAATCTGGTGGGCGAGCTAATCATCGACCGGGACCGGATTCTAACGCTAAGCCAGGAAATCGGTAATTCTGCGCTCCAAACTACGGCTGCCCACCTCTTCCGCATCACCGATGAGTTGCAATACTCCGTGATGGATGCGCGCCTAGTGAATGTGGGCTCCTTGCTCAACAAGTTTCCCCGGGTGGTGCGCGATGTAGCCACCGCTGAGGCAAAGCAAGTGGAATTGACGC
Source organism: uncultured Hymenobacter sp. (assembly GCF_964242765.1). NCBI lineage: Bacteria > Pseudomonadati > Bacteroidota > Cytophagia > Cytophagales > Hymenobacteraceae > Hymenobacter > uncultured Hymenobacter sp. The sequence continues at coordinate 18,483 of NZ_CAXTBM010000014.1, read as the reverse complement.
TCAGCGGCCAGGATATTCAGATCGACCGCAATATTCTTCAAATCATCACCGATGCGCTGCTGCACTTGGTTCGCAACGCCGTGGGTCACGGCATCGAAACGCCCGCGGAGCGGCTGAAAGCCGGCAAGTCAGCGGAAGGTCACTTGCGGCTTTCCGCCCAGACCGAGCGCGACGATGTGCTAATTCAAGTAATTGACGACGGCAAAGGCATCAACATCGAACAGGTACGCCGCAAGGCCGTGGAGCGGGGCTTGGTTGCCAAGCAGGTTGCCAAAACCCTCGACGATGATGCGGTGCGGGCTTTCTTGTTCGAGCCCGGCTTCTCGATGGCCAAGGAAGTAACCGAAATTTCTGGTCGGGGCGTGGGGCTTGATGTGGTTAAGCTGGCCATTGACTCGCTCGGTGGGCAGTTGCGAGTGGACTCGAAGCTGGGCGAAGGCACCACCTTTACGCTGGTGTTGCCGACGTCTATTGCCGTGAAAGGCGCTTTGCTTTTCGAACTCGATCAGCGCAGCTACGCCATTCCGCTTATGCACACCGATTCGGTGGTATCGCTCTGGCCCAAGCAACTGCATGTGATAGGGGGCTTGCTGATGGCTAGCGTGCAAGGCGAAAACGTGCCCGTAGTCGGCTTGCACCAGCTCCTAAATGGAGACGGACCAATGCTCCCAGTTTCCCGCGCCGACGTGCAGGGCCGGCAGGATATCATCATCATTGCTTACAACAACCGCAAACTCGGACTCATCGTTGACCGTTTTTTGCGTCAACAAGATATTGTCATTAAACCCATGAGTAAGCCGCTGGATACCATTGAATTGTTTGGGGGGGTTACGCTGCTTGGTAGCGGACAGGTCTGCCTGGTGCTCGACGTACCCGCCTTAACTCGTCTGTTTCTAGCCCGGCGACCTTAAATTTACGTACTGCTGAATCCGCTGTGGTCATGCTACCGCCGCGACAGGCCAATCGAATGAATATTATGGACTTGCACATGACGGAACTTGAGCGCGACGTGGTCCGCGAAATTCTGAACATAGGACTGGCCCGCGCCGCCGACTCGTTCGCGGTGATTGCCCAAGAGAAGGTGCTTTTGGAAGTGCCAAGCCTCGATTTGGTGCCTGGTACTGGCATTCTGGACCGTGTGCGTGACATTCAGCAAAACCACGTCCCGGTGCAGTCTGATATTCGCGGCGAGTTTAATGGCACCACCATGATGTTCTTCTCGGGACTGCACATTCAGCGCTTATCCAAGGTGTGTTTGCGCATGAACACGCCAGCGTCCACGCACATTGATGAGATGCAGGAGTCGTTGCTGCTGGAAATCAGTAACATCATTACGGGGGCTTTGGTGACGCAGTTAGCCAACATTCTCAAAGCCAAAATCTACGGAGCGCCGCCCATTGCACCTCGCGGCGACATTGCGGCCTCCCTGCACAACCTGCTGCTAACTCAGCCCCTGGTACAACCCCTAATATTTTCAGTTATCACGCAGTTTTCTGATAAGAATAATTCGGTGGAGTTGCCTTTGATGCTGTTCTTCGACCGCGCTACTTTCGAGAAGATTCTCGATATCATCCGCACCTACGACTTCCTGAACGGCCAGCCCTCTTAACAAGTGAGGCGGTGAGAGTAGCAGATGGTGAGTTCGACGTTCCGCTTGCGCACACGGCGCGGTTTGGACATCGAACTCACCATTTTGCCATCTTGCTGGTTCACCATTTCACCACTACAGTATCTCGCTTTATGGCCTCAACTCATTCCTCTGCCCTCATTCGGAAGCTAGCCAACTTTGATCCCAATGCCTTAGGCGACTCGCAAGGCGGCGTATACGGCTTGCCATTTACCGTGGAGGAAGCACAAGTGGTGATAGTGCCGGTGCCTTGGGAGGTTACCGTTTCGTACCGAGCTGGCACTGCCCAAGGACCCGATGCCATCCGGGAAGCTTCTCTGCAAGTGGACCTCTACGACTCGGATATGCCGGATGCTTGGCGCATGGGCCTGGCTATGGAAGAGGCCGACGAAAAAGTAGCCCAGGAAAGCCAGGAACTGCGGACGCAGGCTGCCGCTTACATCCGATGGCTGGAAGCAGGAGAGCCCGCCGCTGAAACCGCCAAGCACGCGAGTGTGCCCGCGGCCATCACCAAGCGGGGCTTGCACTTGCTGCACTACCTCAAAGAGAAAACCGGGGCTTACCTCGATGCAGGCAAAGGAGTTGTGCTGCTCGGTGGCGACCACAGCACGCCCCTTGGCTACCTGCACGCGCTGGCCGAGCGCCACGATGAGTTTGGTATTCTGCAAATCGATGCGCACTGCGACCTGCGCCCCGCTTACGAAGGCTTCGAGTACTCGCACGCTTCTATCATGTACAATGCGCTTAAACTGCCGCAGGTGAAGAAGCTAGTGCAGGTGGGCATTCGGGATTTAAGCCAGCAGGAAGCGGAAACCGTGGAGCAAAGCCAGGGCCGTATTGTTATGTTTCACAACCGCTTCCTGAGTGACGAGCGGTTTGCCAAGAAATCATGGAAAAAGGTGTGTGGTAAAATTATTGCGCAGCTGCCGCCGAAAGTGTATCTGAGCTTCGATATTGATGGCCTTGATCCGAAGCTCTGTCCGGGCACTGGAACGCCCGTACCGGGCGGCCTCGAATTCGAAGAAGCACTTTATCTGATTCGTGAGGTAGTACGCTCTGGTCGCACCATCATCGGCTGCGACCTCAACGAGGTAGCACCCGGCGACACCGAGTGGAATGCAATTGTTGGCGCACGTTTGCTCTACAGCATGGCCAACTGGATGGGCGTCTCGCAAGGCCGCCTCACCGACAGAGCCGCTGAAAAATAAGCAATCCGCTAGCGAAACGACAAGCGTCCTGGCAGGGCAGCATTCATTTACAGAATAATGAATGCTGCCCTGCCAGGACGCTTGTCATTAGTAAGACAAGGCTGGACAGAGAGGAGGAGCGGATATAGCCTTTAGGCTATCCTTTTTGCCATATCCGCGTACATCCCCCAACTTTCTCCCTCACCTAACTTTCTCTTTACACGCATGGGATTCATTCTCAAATTTCTGCTCACAGCGGTTATCACCTATCTGCTGGCTGAGTTTCTACCCGGCTCGCACATTGGGGGCTTCACCGACGCTATTCTGCTGGTTATTGTGCTCGCCGTGCTCAATGCCGTGCTAAAGCCAATTCTGAAGCTACTCGGACTGCCCATCACAGTTCTTACGCTTGGTCTGTTTCTGCTCGTTATCAACGCTGCCATCATTATGATTGCCGATGCGCTGTTGTCTGGCTTTGCAGTTGATGGCTTTCTTTCCGCACTGCTATTCAGCGTCGTCTTGTCTGTTGTAACTTCTGTTGTTGATATGGTCGTGGACTAATTAGTAGCTGTTCCACAAAAAAGCCCCCGCTACTACAATAGCGGGGGCTTTTTTGTGGAACGATAGGAAATCTGTTAAGTTGGCCGAAAGGCGCGTAACCGAATCCAGCGGTACATTCAGGATAATAGTAGGCGACACGTCGGTTAGCTCCTGCGTGCCAACGCCTCCCTGCACAGCGCCATAGTTGCCATCCTGCTCGTAGTAGCTGGACAGAATATTCACTTCCGTTTCGTCAGTGTTGCCCGGATCAACGAGGCTTGGGGCGCTGCTAAGGACGCCGTAGCCGTCTGCCCGGTTGGGAGTTGGTGTAGCTTGCGCCCACGCCAGCATGGGCAGGCTGGCGTGGGCGCTGCGCTCAACAGGATTGGCGTGCCTCCCCATGCACTCGGCAAGCCAAAAGTTTATTCTATAACCTACCGCTAACTATTCGTTGCAGCCCCCGTTTCACAGGAAATATACTTTCCGGCTAAGTGCAGCATGAGTTCAACCACCAATCATTCTCTACTCGTAACGGTGCCCGCCAACGAAGCGCCTACGGCTACCATCAACCGCGTACTAGAGCAAGTGGGGAGGTATTTAGATGCTGACCGCTGTTTCTTGTACGTCCGGGACCCAGCCGTCGGGAAGGGGCGCATTGCCTTCTGTTGGCGCAAAAACGACGTGGTGCCCAACCCGATTCACGACTGGCAGGAAGATACCACCGACTTGCCGCAGCAAGACCCGCTGTTTCGGGCCGCGCTGGCTGCTCGCCCCTCGGTGTTCGTGGAGGACGTAGAAACAGCAACGCCGGAGGTGCTCAACCGCGAATTCGAGCATAAAACTTTTGGCCATCGGGCGCTGATTCACGCGCATATCGTTGAAAAAGGCCAGCTATGGGGGATATTGCAGCCCTGCTTGTTTGGGCAGCCGCGCCATTGGACTTTGCAGGAGCGAGCCGCTATTGAGGCTGTGTTGCCGGCGTTGGCATCGGTTGTTCAGGCATATATCAGCAGCGTAAGAATCCCTAGAAAAACAAAATAGGTGCTGCTTAGCGGCAGCACCTATTGTCAGGTTAGTGAACAACTAGTTTACAAGCGGCGAATCTGCGCGCCCAAGGCATTCAAGCGCTTGTCGATGTGTTGGTAGCCCCGGTCAATTTGCTCTACGTTCTCGATTACGCTACGGCCATCGGCGGAAAGAGCCGCAATCAAGAGGGCTACACCCGCCCGAATATCCGGCGAAGTCATGGTGATGCCGTGTAATTGGGTGCGCTTGTTGAGGCCGATTACGGTAGCGCGGTGCGGGTCGCAGAGAATGATTTGGGCACCCATGTCGATGAGTTTATCTACGAAGAACAAGCGGCTCTCGAACATCTTCTGATGAATCAGTACTGTGCCTTTGGCTTGGGCGGCCACTACCAGCACAATGCTGAGCAGGTCGGGGGTGAGGCCCGGCCAGGTGTGGTCCGAAACGGTCAGGATACTGCCATCGAGGTAGGTGGTTATTTCGTAGCGGTCCTGCGCCGGGATGTAGATATCATCGCCGCGAAATTCCAACTGGATGCCCAACTTGCGGAACGTATCCGGAATAACTCCTAGCTCGGCAATCTGGCAGTCTTTGATGGTAATTTCCGAGCCAGTCATGGCCGCCAGGCCGATGAAAGAGCCAATTTCAATCATGTCGGGCAGCATGCGGTGGTCGGTGCCACCGAGGCTTTCCACGCCCTCAATCGTGAGCAGGTTGGAGCCGATGCCGTTGATACGGGCACCCATGCGCACCAGCATTTTGCAAAGCTGCTGCACGTAAGGCTCACAGGCGGCATTGTAGATGGTAGTGGTACCTTCGGCCAGCGCCGCAGCCATCACAATGTTGGCGGTGCCCGTCACGGAAGCTTCTTCGAGTAGCATATACGCGCCGCGCAGCTTGCCTTCAGAGTTGATGCGGTAGAAGTCGAGCCCTTCGAGTGTGAGCTTACCACCTAACTTTTCCAGTCCTACAAAGTGCGTGTCCAGCGGCCGGCGGCCGATTTTGTCGCCCCCTGGTTTCGGCAACTGGCATTTGCCGAAGCGGGCCAGCATGGGCCCCAGAATCATCACCGACCCGCGCAACGCCCGGCCCTGCGCCACGAATTCAGGCGTATCGAGGTAGTCGAGGTGTATATCGTCGGCTTGAAAACGATAGGTATCCGTGGCGAGCTTGCCCACTTTAACGCCCATATCGCGCAGCAACTCAATCAGCTTGTTGACGTCGCGGATATCGGGAATATTGGAGATGGTAACGGGCTCCGAGGTGAGCAACACGGCGCAGAGAATCTGCAATGCTTCGTTTTTGGCCCCCTGAGGCACAATTTCTCCTTTAAGCGGATTCCCGCCAATTACTTCAAATGCGGCCATATAGTAGAAGTTAGGAGCGAGAAATTGGAAATGAAGAGTAAGACGGGGCAGGAGTTGAGGGGTAAAAGTAGAAAGTCAAGAATAGCATTTACGATATTCTTGGCTCAACTCTGGCCTTTTTAACTCTTACTGTTCGTTTTCACTTCAAGCTTCCAACTCCAAGCTCCTCCAAAAAATTACTGAGGAGGTTGTTGGGGTTCTTGGCGGCCCTTTTTGCCGCCGCGGCGCTGCTTGTCGCGCCGGTTGCCGCCGCCACTGGTATTGCCGCGGCGTCCTTCGCGCTCCTGGCGCGGTTGCGGCACAATGAAAGCGGCCCGACTAGCACCACCCGTAGTTACGGGCGCTGAACTGCCCGCAAATTCAAACAAACCCTGCGCTTCCACCTGTACTGGGTCCAAAGTCAACTGTCCGCCCGATAGATCTTTAAGGTGCTTAAGAATGGTGACATCCTTGGCGTTTTCCTTGTTGTGCGAGCGGTACAGAAACTTCATCGTTCGCCCGATAGTGATAGTGGCTTGCTCGCGTTCCGTTGGGTCTTGCAGGGTCAGGGCTTTTTCAACCATCAGTTCTACGCTCTTGCCGTAGGCCTTCAGTTTCAGATTTTGCTGCGGGTACGGAATGGGCTTGGGATGCTGGTTGAGTTGGCTCAGACCTTGCAACTCGAATGGCGCGTCAATGTCGAGGTCCTCGTCGGCCATCTCGTAGAGATGGTTCCAAACGCGTTGCTGTGCATCGGGCTGGTCGCGCAAGTTGGGTTGCAACCGAAAAATAAGCTGCACAATTTGAGTGGCACGGCGCGTACGCTCGGTTTTGTCTTCAACATCGCGCAGGCCTTGCACCAATTGAAAGGTGCTTTGGCCGTACTCACGCTGAAGTAGCTCGTGCTTGTGAAGGGAAGGTAAAGGCATTGAAATGAAATTTCTAGATAAAGTGTGCGCAGAGAGAAACAGCGTGCTGCTAAGCAAAGCCAAAGCCTCTCGCGGGCTGGAGTTGGCAAAGTAACCAGAAAGTGCGAGCGAGAGGTTTCGACTCCGCTTGTCAGTGGGCCGCCTGGTGCTTGTTCCCTTGCTCGGTAGCACCGTAAAGCTAGCCATACGGTGACTATTGCATCAGCCAAGCACGCGCAATTTCGCAAAACTCAGCAATAACGTTTTCTCGCCAACTTCTTCGAACTCGATAACAGCCTTGGTGGAGCCCGAAACGGTTTCCAGCTTCGTTACGTGGCCAAAACCGAACTTGGGATGTTCCACCCGCTGTCCGGTTTGCAAACTGCTGGTGTCGGAAGGCTGAAAGTCGGCCGGGGGGGTATAGCCTTTGGCTACCGTCTTACGCGGCGGGGTGGGTAAGAGGTTGCTGCGCCGCTCAAATACGTGCCCAAACGGCGACTCGCCGGGGCCGGCGCTTGGCGTGGCGGCAAACTTGAAGTCCACGAACTGGGGGTCAATTTCATCGAGAAACCGGCTTTTCTCGCAGCTACGCAGGTTGCCCCACTGGTAGCGCGAGGTAGCGTAGCTCAGCGTCAGCTTCTTCTCGGCCCGCGTGATGGCCACGTAGAACAGCCGGCGTTCTTCCTCTAGATCGGCCCGCGAGGTAATCATCATTTGCGAAGGAAACAGGTTTTCCTCCATGCCCACGATGTACACGTTGCGAAACTCCAGGCCCTTGGCCGAGTGAATCGTCATCATCGTCACGGCTTCGCCTTCCTGCTGCGCGTCTTTGGTGTCGGCGTCCGTCACGAGGGCAATATCTTGCAGGAAAGCGCCAAGCGTTTTGTCTTCGCGCTCGGGGTCCTCGGTGTAGGCTTTCACGCCGTTCAGCAATTCCTGAATGTTCTCGTAGCGGGAAAGGCCCTCAATGCTTTTATCGGCATAGAGTTCCTCGATCATGCCCGAGTTTTTGGCAATGAACTTGGCCGCTTCAAACGCATCTTCTTTGGCTGCTACCGTCGTGTAGGCCTTGATTTTTTCGGCGAAGTCCACTATTGGGTTGGCGGCGCGGGTGGGCAAAAACTGGTCGGCGTTGGCTACCACTTCCCAAATAGTATGGTTGCTTTCCTCGGCCGCGTTGATAAGTTTAGCAATGGTGGTGTCGCCGATGCCGCGCTTGGGGTAGTTGATGACGCGGCGCAGCGCCTGCTCGTCGTTGGGGTTCACTGTGAGGCGCAGATAGGCCACCAAGTCCTTGATTTCCTTGCGCTGGTAGAAGCTCAGGCCGCCCACAATCTTGTAGCGGATATTGAGCTTGCGCAACGATTCTTCCATGGCCCGGCTTTGGGCGTTGGTGCGGTACAGAATGGCGAAGTCATCGTAGGAAAGATGATGACTCATCTTGTCCTCGAAGATGGAATTAGCAACCAGCTTGCCTTCCTCGTTGTCGGAAGCGGCCTTCAGCACCTCAATCAGCGGGCCTTCCTCGTTGTCGGAAAAAACGTCTTTGCGCAGCTGGGCCTGGTTGTTTTTAATAACCGAGTTGGCCGCCTTCACAATAGTTTTGGTGGAGCGGTAGTTTTGCTCCAGCTTGAACACTTGCAGTTCCGGGTAGTCTTTCTCGAAGTTGAGAATGTTCTGAATATCAGCGCCCCGGAAGGCGTAAATGCTTTGCGCGTCGTCGCCCACCACGCAGATATTGCGCTCCTTGGCGGCCAGCTTGCGCGCAATCAGGTACTGCGAGTAGTTGGTGTCCTGATACTCGTCTACCATCACGTACTTATACAAGTTCTGGTACTTGTTGAGCACATCGGGGTGGTCTTTGAACAGGACGTTGGTTTGATAAAGCAAATCGTCGAAGTCCATGGCGCCGGCCTTGAAGCAACGGTTGGCGTACTGCTGATAAATCACGCCAATCTTGGGCCGCAGTGCCGCCTCATCGTCCTGCCGAATGACCGGGTCGTTGAGGTACTGCTGCACCGAGATGAGCTTGTTTTTGGCCGCCGAAATCCGCCCAAGCACCATGCCCGGCTTGTACAGCTTGTCGTCGAGCTCCAGCTCTTTCAGAATCTGACTGATCAGCGTTTTGCTGTCCTGCGTGTCGTAGATGGTGAACGAGCGGGGGAAACCTATTTTGTCGGCCTCGGAGCGTAGAATACGGGCGAAGATGCTATGGAAAGTGCCCATCCACAGGTTCTTGGCCGCCGCGCCGCCCACTACCTTCTCGATACGGGCGCGCATCTCTTTGGCGGCCTTATTGGTAAAGGTAAGAGCGAGGATATTGAACGGGTCAACGCCCTGTTCGAGCAAGTTGGCAATGCGGTAGGTAAGCACCCGGGTTTTGCCCGAGCCCGCGCCGGCTATAATCATGCAAGGGCCGTCGATTTGCATCACAGCAGCCGCCTGCGAGGGATTTAGAAGAGAGAGATAATCCAGTGCCATTCGGTAAGCTAAGCGTTTTCACTTATTAGCAAAGGTACGGCTTTCGGGCGGGGTGAGGAAGTGCAAATTCCGGATGTAGCACACGCTTTGGTTTGTGCCAGTTCCAGCTCTGATAGTGCCCTGGCGTTGTTTTTGGCCAGGTTTTGCTGAATCAGGCGCGAGGTTTCATCGAGTTTACAGTTCCTTAGTACAGCGCACTGCAACTGCAAATGCCTTACCCTGCGCAACGCGGAAACTACGTGCCGTATCTTCGCCGCGTGAATCCTGCTGAGTCTGTTGCCTTCGTTTCCACTTCCGCCGCAAAATTCCCGTTGTCGCTCTTGTGCTTGTCGGCGAGTTGGGGCGGGCTGGAGCTGAACACCGTGCGCTTCGCTGATTGGATGCACCGCCGCGGCTGGCCAGTGCAGGTAATTACGTTAGCCGACTCGCCTGTTGCAGCGCAGGCAGAGACCCTGAAGCTGCCGGTTGCCTATCTTACCAACCGTTGGAAAGCCCTAGACGTTCCCGCTGCCAGTCGGCTGGCCGGCATCCTGCGGGCTTTTAATACGCGCGTCCTCATCGTCACCCGCAACGGCGACCTGGGGTTAGCGGTACTTTGCAAGACGCTCCATTTGCCTGCTTTGAAGCTGATATACCAGCAGCACATGCAGCTCGGGCCAGTTAAGCGCGGCGTTGTGCATACCCTGCGCTACCGGGCCCTGGATGCGTGGCTCTCGCCGCTGCCAGGGCTAGCGCGCCAAGTGCTCGAAAAAACACGTTTTACTGCGGAGCGTTTGCACGTGGTGCCCTTGGGCATCGAGTTGGAAAAGTTTGCTGATCCCGCTTTGACCCGCACCATCGCTCGGCGCCATCTGAACCTGCATCTGCCCACCAATGCCGTACTACTGGGCCTCATCGGCCGATTCGACGATGGCAAAGGGCAGGATTTTCTGGTAGAAGAGTTAGCGGTTCTGCGCTGCCAGCACCCCGCCGTGCCACTACACCTGCTGCTGGTTGGTGAGTCGACGCGCAACGAGGGCAATACTTACCGTGAAGCCGTGCTCCGCCGGGTGCGGGAGCTAGACTTAGAAGAGGTGGTGCACATTCGCGAGTTCACGCCGCAACCCGAAATAGCCTATCGTGCCCTCGATGTCTCCGTCACCGGCTCTACCAACGAAACCTACGGCATGGTTACTATTGAGGCCATGGCGGCTGGCTTGCCCGTAGTTGCCACGGCCACCGGTGGCACCTTAGAGATAGTAGACGATGGCCACACGGGCCTGCTTTTCCCGTTGCGCGATGCCGCTGCTTTCGAAGCGGCCATTGGGCGTTTACTGCAAGACCCAGGAGTGGCGGCAACGTTAGCCCGACAGGCACAGGCCGTTGCGTTGGCCACTTACTCGCATCATCGGCAGTGCGAGTTGACGGAAGATGTGCTGTTTGGGCTGTGGTAATTGGGTATCTTTGCAGCTACTATTCGCGGCTGAGGAACGCAGAAGTTGACGCTTGCAGTTGTAAGGAACGGCCTCTGTTACCCGTAATGAAACCTCTGCGGCCCTGAGCAGGAACTCACTATGATCATCATCCAAAATACCGTCATCTCCGATGACATTCGAGACAACTTTTTCGTCTGCAACCTGGAAGCCTGCAAAGGAGCCTGCTGCGTGGAAGGCGACCTAGGTGCGCCCCTAGAAGAACAAGAATTAAAAATTCTGGAAGCTGAATACCAGAACATCAGGCCCTTTCTTACCGAAGCCGGCCAACAAGCCATCGAGCAGCAAGGTCTCTACATCAAGGATTGGGAAGGCGACTACAGCACCACTACCATCAACGACCGGGAGTGCGCCTACGCCCTCTACGACGAGCGAGGTATCTTGAAATGTGGCATCGAGCAGGCGTATCTGGCCGGTGCCACTAGCTTCAAAAAGCCCGTCAGTTGCCACCTGTATCCCATCCGCATCACTAAATACGAAGGATTTGAGGCGTTGAATTACGACCGGTGGGGCATTTGTAATCCCGCTTGCTCCTTCGGCGCCAACTTAGGGGTGCGGGTGTATCAGTTCCTGAAAGAGCCCCTCATCCGCAAGTATGGCGAAGACTGGTATGGAGAGTTGGTGACGGAGATTGAGCAACCCCAAACGAAAAGCTAACCGGGCTGACTGTAAGAAGCTTGTCCCGACATGGTTTTCTAGCCGGTATTTAGAAAAGCAAAAGCGCCTAACTAAACAGCTAGGCGCTTCTGCTTTCTGAATACTTTGGGTTACAACTCCGAGAAGTCGAACGACGTCTCCAGAAACTTGGTGGTAAAGTCTCCGTCCTGAAACTTCTGGTTGTCCATCAAGGCCAAGTGGAACGGAATAGTGGTTTTCACACCTTCCACTACAAACTCGCTGAGGGCCCGCTTCATCTTCACGATGCACTCTTGGCGAGTTTGCGCCACCGTAATGAGCTTGGCTATCATCGAATCGTAATTCGAGGGGATGGTGTAGCCCGCGTACACGTGCGTATCGACGCGCACGCCGTGGCCACCGGGGATGTGCAGGGTGGTGATTTTGCCGGGGGAAGGGCGGAAGTCCTTGGTGGGGTCCTCGGCATTGATGCGGCACTCCATGGCGTGCATCTTGGGGTAGTAGTTGTCGCCGGAAATGGGGATGCCCGCGGCCACTTTTATTTGCTCCTTGATAAGGTCGTAGTTCACGATTTCCTCGGTCACGGGATGCTCCACCTGAATGCGGGTGTTCATCTCCATGAAGTAGAAATCCCGGTTTTTGTCCACCAAAAACTCGATGGTGCCTACTCCTTCGTAACCGATGGCCGACGCACCGGCTACCGCGGCTGTGCCCATCCGTTCGCGCAGCTCATCGGTCATGAAAGGCGAAGGGGCTTCTTCCACCAACTTTTGGTGGCGGCGCTGAATCGAGCAGTCGCGCTCCGAAAGGTGGCAAACGCGGCCAAACTGGTCGCCGCATACTTGAATTTCAATGTGGCGGGGCTCTTCCACAAACTTCTCCAGGTATACACCGTCGTTGCCGAATGCGGCTTTGGCCTCGGTGCGAGCATCGTTCCAGGCTTTCTCGAAGTCTTCTTCAGTTGGAATAATGCGCATGCCACGCCCGCCACCACCGGCAGTAGCTTTCAGAATAACGGGGTACTTGATTTTGGCGGCTACCTTCTTGCCTTGCTCCACCGAGTCGAGCAAGCCCACCGAGCCAGGAATGCAAGGCACGCCGGCCTTAATCATAGTGGCCTTAGCGGAGGCTTTGTCGCCCATCTGGTTGATCATCTCGGGCGTAGCCCCGATAAACTTGATGCCGTTTTCCTGGCACACACGCGAGAATTCCGCGTTTTCGCTTAGGAAGCCGTAGCCAGGATGAATGGCGTCAGCATTGGTTATTTCTGCTGCCGCAATCAGGGTGGGGATGCTGAGGTAGGACTGCGAGGAGGGAGGTGGGCCAATGCATACTGCCTCATCGGCAAAGCGCACGTGCAAGCTTTCCTTATCGGCGGTGGAATAGACAGCTACTGTCTTGATACCCATTTCCTTACAGGTCCGGATAATGCGCAACGCAATTTCACCCCGGTTAGCAATCAATATTTTCTTGAACATTGGGTCTTGGAGGCTTAAGGTCTTGGGGTCTTACGGCAAAAGGAAAGGGCCTTACAAACTTAGAGCTGATAGAAACCAACCTCTAAGCTTGTAAGACCCCAGGACCCCAATGAATTACATTGGCTCGATCAGGAACAGCGGCTGGTCGTACTCCACCGGAGAGGCGTTTTCGACCAGGGCTTTCATGACGCGGCCCGATGCTTCGGCTTCTATTTCGTTGAATAATTTCATGGCTTCGATGATGCAAATCACTTGGCCTTTTTCCACCAAATCACCCACCTGCACGAAAGCTGGCGTATCGGGGCTGCTACTACGGTAGAAAGTGCCAATCATCGGCGCCTTCAGCGCTACATAGTTCTCAACTGCTGGAACCGCGGCAGGTGTTGCCGCAGGGGCCGGAGTAGCGGGCGCAGGGGCTGGAGTGGTGGGCACCGGGGCCGGGGTGGGGGCCGCCGAGGCCGACATGCCTACCACGGGCTTGTAGCTAGGCTCACGTTGTACGGAGATTTTGAATTCCTCCGTCTCGATGTTGACTTTGTTGAGGCCCGACTTCGCAATGAAATCGATAAGTTCCTGGAGTTCCTTGGCTTTCATGGCGGCGCTTGACTTGCTGGACTGCTTACTTGACTCTTTCGACATAGGAGTAGTCGCGGGTATCGACGCGGATTTTAGTGTCCTGATCGATGAACAGTGGGACCTGAATCCGGGCCCCCGTCTCAACAATAGCAGGCTTAAGCGTGTTGGTAGCCGTATCGCCTTTCAAGCCGGGCTCGGTGTAGGTCACCATCAGTTCCACGGTAGTCGGCAGTTCAGCGGTGAGCGGCTGCTCGGTTTCAGCATGAAACAGGATGGTTGCTTCTTGGCCTTCCTTCATAAGATCGGCAAAGGGTAACATGGCTTCGGGCAGCACCACTTGCTCGAAAGTGGCGTTGTCCATGAACGTGTAGCCGTAGTCGTCTTTAAACAAATACTGGTGCGGGCGTTGCTCGACGCGGGCCGTTTCCACTTTCACCCCGGCATTGAACGTGTTGTCGATAACCTTGCCGGTTTTGATGTTGCGGAGCTTTGTACGGACGAAAGCGGGACCTTTGCCGGGCTTCACGTGCTGAAACTCCGTGATGACGTGCAAGTCACCATTGTAGTTGAGCACAAGTCCGTTGCGGAAATCTGCGGTTGTAGCCATGTTGAAGTGAGAGGGGGAATTAGAAATTGTTAATTGGCTTATCTGCCACAGAGAAGCAAGGTTAGACAGCCAATTTTCAATCCTTCAATTTTGTAAGTTTTCAGTTCAAAAGAAGTGCCGTCCCGGAAAAGTCGCGGGGCGGCACGTCGGGAGTGCAAGTATAGAGGTTTTCCGCAACCGAGCCACCGTAGTTAAATGGTGACCGGGCTAGAATTAGAGTCGTATGCCCACTTAAGGTAGATGGAGCCCCATGTAAAGCCCCCACCGAAAGCAGCCAGAATCAAGTTGTCCCCTTTGCGCAGTTGCTGCTCGTAGTCGGCGAGGCAGAGTGGAATGGTGGCGTTGGTCGTGTTGCCGTAGCGGTGAATATTGAGCATCACTTTCTCCGGCCCTACGCCCATACGGTGCGCGGTAGCATCGATGATGCGCTTGTTGGCTTGGTGCGGCACCAGCCAGGCCACATCGTCGTTGGTGAGGTGGTTGCGCTCCATCACCTGCGCGGCAACGTTGGCCATGTTAGTCACGGCGAACTTGAACACGGTAGCGCCTTCTTGGTACACGTAGTGCTCCCGGTTGGCTACCGTTTCGGCCGATGGCGGCCGGCGGCTACCGCCGGCTTTTTGGTACAAGTACTGTTCCCCTCTGCCATCAGAGCACAAAACTTGGTCGCGCAGGCCGTAGCCTTCGGTGCTAGGCTCCAGCAGTACGGCACCCGCCCCATCACCGAAGATGATGCAGTTGGCCCGGTCTGTATAGTCGATAATGGCCGACATTTTATCGGCCCCCACTATTACTACCTTCTTGTACGTGCCGGTTTGGATGTACTGCGCTCCGGTAGCTAGCGCAAACAAGAAGCCTGAGCAAGCCGCCTGCATATCGAAGCTAAATGCCTTGGTGGTGCCAACGGCGGCTGAAATAATGTTGGCCGTAGCCGGAAAAATCAGGTCAGGCGTTGTAGTCGAGCAAATCAACAGGTCGATTTCTTCGGGGCGCGTACCTGTTTTAGCAAGCAATTGCTGCACCGCCTGGATGCCCATTACCGAAGTGCCCTGGTTTTCGCCTTTCAGAATGCGGCGCTCCTTGATGCCGGTTCGTGACGTAATCCACTCGTCGGTGGTGTCCACCATTTTTTCGAGTTCCTGATTCGTAAGCACGTAATCGGGCACGTAGGAGCCCACTCCGGTAATAGCGGCGGTAATTTTCATTGACGAAAAAACAGAAAACGCGGCAAGAAAAAATCCGGCCGGGGCCGGACTTAGTCGCTAGGACTTGAAGGTATTTTTGATCTGGTCGGAGATGCCGGATTGGGCCATTTGGTAGCCTTGCAACAACATGTTGCAGATAGCCAATGGCGTACTCACGCCGTGCCCGATAATAGCGTTGTCGTTGATGCCCAAAATAGGCGAGCCCCCGACGGCTTCATAGTTGAAATTGTCGAAGAAGGGGTCACGCATCTGCTTGTCGGCCATGATTTCGTAGATGGACTCGGCCATCTTCAGCATCACGTTGCCGGTATAGCCGTCACAAACAATTACATCGGCTTTGCCATTGAACAGGTCGCGCCCCTCAATATTGCCAATGAAATTAACGTGTGGATTCACTTTCAGCAGCTGATACACCGCCTGCGTGAGCGTGGTGCCTTTGCCTTCTTCTTCACCTAAATTCATCAAGCCCACTTTGGGGTTGGTGATACCGAGCACGTACTGCGCGTACAAAGCACCTAACTCGCCGAATTGCTCCAGCATTTCGGGTTTGCACTCGGCATTGGCGCCTACATCAAGCAGAATGCCCATGCCGCCGTGCAGTTTCGGAACGAAGTTGGCAATGGCAGGCCGCAACACCCCAGGTACCGGCTTCACGCTAAACATGGCCCCTACGAGCATAGCGCCCGTATTGCCAGCCGAGCAAAATGCATCGACTTCGCCCGTGTGTAGCAGCCGGTAGCCCACGGCAATGCTGGAATCCTGCTTTTGCTGGTACGCTTTAGCCGGATGTTCGCCCATCTCAATGATTTGAGAAGCGGATACCAATTCAAGACTGGCAGCCGCAGCGCCGTGCTGATCTAAGAGAGGGCGGACGGCCGCTTCTTGGCCAATGAGCACAATCTGCGCCTTGCCGGCTAGTTCTTGCGCGGCCAGCACTGCACCATCGACCGCGGCCTGGGGCGCAAAATCGCCCCCCATAGCGTCCAGGGCTATCTTCATGTACGAGGTATCAAGGAGGAGTCTGGGAGAGGAACCTTACTTTACCTCCCGGCCTCTTTCAAAAGAAAAAATAAGCCGGGAGGAAAGAAAGGGAAAAGCGCGGCTGCGCGGCTATTCTTCGGCGGTGTCGGCGGCGGCAGCAGGAGCAGCTACCGGAGCGTAGCCTTTGATGGCTACTTTACCGTGCAAATAAAGGTCGCCATCTACCACGTAGGCCTTATGGCGAAGGTGCAACTCGCCCGTATTCTGGCAGAGGGTAACTGCCTTTGGGGTCAGCTTGTCGTGGGTGCGACGCTTGTCGCGGCGGGTCGAGGATTGGCGTCTCTTAGGATGTGCCATGAGTTGGAAAATATTGAATGGTAAGTGTTGCTTGTTGAGTTAAAAGCGACTCAAGCGCTTAGTTGAGGTTGCGCAGCGCGTTCCAGCGCGGGTCGGTGCCCTCATCGTCATCGTCGTTATCGCCGGGCTGGCGGGTGGTAAAGATGAGCTTGGTTTCCGATTCTGGGTTTTCGTCGGGCTCGTTTTGGAAGCGCGGGTGCAACTTCTTCATCGGCAGCGCCAACCCAATGTAATCGAACATATGTTGGGCCAGAGGGAGGGTCTGCGTATCGGGGGTGATTTGCAGCACGTTGTCGTCCAGCTCTATCTCCCGGTCGCCGTAGCGCACTAAGAGTTGTTCGTGCACGTCCACCTCCTGGTCGTATTCATCGAGGCTCCGGTCGCAGGTTAGGCGCACGGTACCCGCAATATCAAAGTTCAGCGTGAGCAAGCGGTCCGTCTTGATCAGCGTAACATCGGCGTGGAGCTTGCCATCGGGGATGAGTTGCTGATCGAACTGCTCGAAAAACGCTTGGCCTAGCTCGTACGCAAAGTGATGCGTTTTGTCGGCTAGCTTGGCAATAGCCAGGTCGTATTCAACGTTTTTCTTCACGGTCAATTTATAGCAGGGGGCAAAAGTAGAAAGATTTTGCCGTTTAATGAAAGCAGGAGCTAAAACCGGGGCTGGCTTTAAGCGTTTTTAAGAATGAACTCCGGTGGAATTCCTAGCCGCTCATAGAGGCGTTTGGCCAAGTCGAGCGTAACGCGGCGTTTGCCGCTAAGGATCTGCGAAAGGCGCCCGGCTGGCACTTCTAGCAGTTGTGCCAAGTCTTTCTGCTTGAGCCGCATTTGCTGCCGTTTCAACTCTATCATGTCCGCTAGAGAAGTGGGCAGGTTAGGTATTGGCAATAAGCCCAGCTTGTCCTCGTACGTGTCGAGAGCGACTATCAATTCCCGGAATTCGGCTTCTAGTGCCGCATTGCCTTCAAAACCAGCAGCAACCAACGCATCCATTCGGCGCAGAGCCGTGCGATAGTCAGATGGAGTTTGAAGAAGCATAGAGCAGCAGAGAAAACGAAAATGGCCCCGGAGTGTGATTTAGCGGCTGCAAAGTTAAGCGCTAGTTTTAAAACCGCAAAGTAAATTTCGGTTTTGGAAAGAATGTTTCAGTTTGGTCTAATTATAAACCGCTTTGACAGGCTTTTCAAACCCCAAGTATATTTCCTAGCTAGTGCTGATCCTACTATATAAAGCCACTATTCAGTATGTGAACAGTGGCTTTATATACAAGAGGATAATAAGCTGATAATGTGGGGTTAATTGTTATTAAAAAATCGCCATTGCAAGCTGGTGTTTAGCAACTTGCCAGGCTCAGCAACGGCGCATCAAGCTACTTACTCATGCCTGCCGCCACGTGGGGCGGCGCTTGGTACCAGCGGCTTGATGGCGGCCAGTGCGGCGCGTTGCCGCACCAAGTCGCAGGCGAGGTAAAGGGCTTCGCGAAACGAAGTTTCGTCGGCTTTATATTGACCGGCTATGCCATACGCAGTACCATGGTCGGGCGAGGTGCGAATAACAGACAAGCCCGCGGTGAAATTAACGCCCCGTTCGAAGGCTATGCTTTTAAATGGAATTAGACCTTGATCGTGGTAGAGGGAAAGAGTAGCGTCGAACTGACGGTATTGGCGAGTACCGAAGTAGCCATCGGCGGGATAAGGGCCGAACACTAAGTGTCCTTCCTGTAGCAACTGCTGAATAACGGGCGCCACAACTTCTTGTTCCTCGGTGCCAAGAAGGCCGTTTTCGCCGGCATGAGGGTTGAGGCCGAGCACGGCCACCTTCGGCTTCTCAATTCCAAAATCCTGCTTCAACGACTTCAGCAGAATCCGCAACTTCGTAAGCAGAAGCTCTTTCGTAACACGGCTGGGTACGTCTTTCAAAGCAATATGGCCCGTGGCAGTGGCTACGCGCAATTCCTCGCTCGTGAGCAGCATCAGACTTTCGGAGCCACCGAAGAAACTGGTGAGGAATTCCGTGTTGCCAGGGTAGCAAACGTCGTCAGCCTGCGTGTTTTCCT